>NCDQ01000115.1:695-8121 GCA_002280275.1 Caulobacter vibrioides
CGCCAGGGCCAGCGCAAGGCATGATCCCCCACGCAGGAAGCTGCTTCTGTTCATTCGTATTCCCTCCCTCGGTTCTTTCTTGATTGGCCGGTCGTCTTTTCGCGGGGCCATATCGCGTTCAGCTGGGCGGCGGCGTTCCTGACAGGATCCCGGCGCGTCCACGCTGCCCGGCGCGGATGCAGCCGCACCGCTCAGCGGGTTCTTTTTCGAAACCTTGAGATGCGCCGTATTGCGCCGACAAGCCTTGGTCCCCCGGGGCCGTACGCCTGAAAAGCCACGCAACAGGCTCGCCAACAGCGACGAGTCGGGCGCGCGACGAACTATGTCGAACACCTGTTTCGATGATGCGGTATGTTGTGCCGTCGCGTCAACCGTCGCCATAGGGCCCGATTGCTCGGCGCGTCAATCCACCGCGCTGTTGACAGGTATGGGATCGAAGGCGCGCAACACTGCGTCCAGCGGGCAAATAGCCCCGTTAAAGCTTTCGAGTAGGGGTTTCCCTCCTGGGGCCAGCCCCCTAAGTGGGAGACCATTGGTCGCCTGAGCGCGTCGCGCGCCACAACAACTGGGTCGAATTTCATGCGTCTCGCCAAGACCGGCGCTCTCCAAAGACGAGACCAACCCGCTGGCTTGCCCCGCGCCGCTCAGATCGCGACGCTCGCGCTCCTGGGCGCTGGCCTGGCGGCCTGTACGACGCCGGCGCGCAAGGTCGACGCCAAGCTGCCGGCCGCCTACGAGACGGCCAGCGCCACGCCGCTCGCGACCCAGGCCCTGGACCAGTGGTGGACCCAGTTCGACGACCCGGTTCTCAACGAGCTCGTCACCACAGCCCTTGCTCAGAGTCCCGACGCCCGGTTGGCCGCCGCGCGCCTGGACGAAGCCCGCGCCATTCGTCAGGGCCAGGTACGGCAGATCTTTATCCCGCAGACACCTCTTGTCGCCTCCGCCCAACGCACGGACACGGACATCAGCGACCAGAGCGGCGCCGGGAGCTTCACCCAAGGCGGCTTGAGCAAGTCCTACGCCGCCAATTTTGATGTCTCCTGGGAGTTGGATCTGATCGGCCGCCGCCTCGCGGCGCTGCGCGTGGTCAAGAACGACATGGCCGCCGCCCGCTTCGCCTATGAGGGCGCTCGCGCGGCGTTGGCCGCCAACGTCGCCCAAGCCTATTTCGAAGCGCGCGGACTGGCGGTCCAGCTGGAAGACGCCCGTGAAAGCGTCCGTATCGCCAAGGCCCTGTCCGATGTCGCCAACGAGCGGGGCCGCCGCGGTCTGACCGCCACTTCCGAGGGCGAGCGCGCCGCCGCCGATCTGGCTCAGGCCGAAGCCCAGGGCGCAGCCTTGGAGGCGCAGTTGCGCGCCTCGCGCCGCACACTCCTGATCCTCGTCGGAAAAGGCGTCGACCCGGTCGCCTCCCTGCCCATCACGCCTTCGCTGGCCAAGCCGCCCGCAGTCCCGGCCACGACGCCTGGCGAGTTACTAGCCCGGCGTCCTGACGTCCGAGAAGCCGCGGCGCGCCTGGCGTCGGCGTCGGGAAACCTGAACATCAGCGAACTAGCGCTCTTCCCTACCGTCACCCTCACACCCGGGGTCGGCATTTCGAAGGCGATCACGCCCAGCTTTCTCGAAGCCGGGGCCGAAACCTCGACGACGAGCTCGGCCTGGACCGTGGGCGGCAATCTCTCGATCCCGGTCCTGAACATTCCCAAGCTGATGTCCGACATCAAGGCCAGCAACGCTCGGGTCGAACAGGCTGCGATCACCTACGAAAAAACGGTGCAAAACGCATTCGGCGAGGCCGACAACGCCCTGGTCCAGTTAGCGGCCGACGAACGGCGCGTCGCGCTTCTTTCGGCGGGCGAACGCCGGGCCGCTGTGGCCTATGAGGCCAGCCGAAAGGGCTATGCGGCAGGCCTGACGGACCTGACCACAGCGCTGCAGGCCGAACAGGCCTGGCGCGCCACCCGCTCGGCCGCCACCGGCGCCCAGACCCAGGCGCTGCAACGCGCCGTGCAAACCTACAAGGCTCTCGGCGGCGGTTGGTCGCCCGAGGCTGTCCCGACCAAGGCTTCCGCCCAGTGAGACCCGCTCCGATGACGACACGCTATCTGATCGCCACCGCCCTGGTCTGCGCCGGCGTGGGACTGACCGCCTGCGGCGACAAGAAGGACGCCACGGGCGATAAGGCCGCGCCCGCCGCCTTAGCCCGCACCGTCAGCGTCGGCAGCGTCGAGACGCGTCCGCTGGGCGGCGGTATCGAGGCGTCCGGCCTGCTTGTCTCCCGCGAGGAGGCCGCTGTCGGATCAGAGCTGACCGGTTACCGCGTGGCGCGCCTCTACGCCGATGAGGGCGACTGGGTCCGCGCCGGTCAGCCGCTGGTCCAGTTGGACGACACCCTGCTGCGCGCCCAGATCGACCAGCAGGCCGCGGTGACCGCCCAGGCCCAGGCCGAGGCGGCGCGCGTGTCTGGCCTGGATGGCCAAGGCGTCCTCAGCCAGGAACAGATCGAGACGCGCCGCTACCAGGCCAAGGCCCAGGAGGCGGCGCTGAAGGAACTGCGGACGCGCGCGTCGCGCATGACCATCACCGCGCCCGTCAGCGGTCGCGTGCTGTCGCGCGGCGTCCAACCCGGCCAGATCGCCGGCGGCGGGACCGCTCCGTGGTTCACCATCGCCCGCGACGGCCTGGTGGAACTGGACGCCGAGGTCAATGAAGCCGACCTGGGCGGCGTCCGCGCCGGCCAATCGGTGGCCGTGTCGCTGCCCGCCGGCCAGGCCCTCACGGGCGTCGTCCGGCTGGTCAGCCCGCGCGTCGACAGCGCCAGCCGGCTGGGCAAAGTGCGCATTCGCCTACCGGTCCGCCCCGACCTTCGCCCCGGCGGGTTTGGCCGCGCCACCTTCGGCGCCACCGGCGCGCCGGTGACGGCGGTTCCGGAAGCGGCGATCCGCTACGAGGCTGATGGCCTGTTCCTGATGACGGTCGACAGCAACAACCGCGCCAAGCAGGTTCCGGTGAAGATCGGCCAGAAGGGCGGCGGCTGGGCTCAGGTGGTGCAAGGTCCGGCGCCCGGCACGCGTATCGTCCTCGGCGGCGCCGCGTTCGTCGGCGACGGTGACGTGATCCGTCCGGCGGCGGCCCAGCAGGCGGCCCGCTGATGAGCGAGCAGAACAATACGAGCGAGCACCCGACAGGGCAGCTGCGCGTCTCGGCCTGGGCGATCCGCAATCCGATCCCCGTGGCGGTGGTGTTCATCGCCCTGATGATCGCCGGCGTCGGCGCCTATCTGGGCTTGCCGATCAAGCAGTTCCCGAACGTCGAGTTCCCCGCCGTGACCGTTACGGTCACCCAGAGCGGCGCCGCGCCGGGCGAGATGGAGACCCAGGTCACGCGCCCCATCGAGGACGCGGTCGCCAGCATCTCCAACGTCAAGACCATCCGCTCATCGGTGGTCCAGGGCGCCTCGACCACCACGATCGAGTTCAACCTCGGGGAAGATCTGCAGAAGGTCACCGACGAGGTCCGCTCCAAGGTCGATCAGGCCCGCGCTGTACTGCCGCGCGAGGTGGACGAGCCGCTCGTCCAGCGCCTGGAGATCACCAGCGCGCCGATCATCACCTACGCCGTCTCGGCCCCGGGGATGAGCGCGACGGACCTGTCCTGGTTCATCGACGACACCGTCACCCGCGCGCTTCAGGGCGAAAAGGGCGTGGCGCAGGTGGCCCGGGTCGGCGGCGTCGATCGCGAGATCAACGTCATTATCGACCCCGACCGCATGGCCTCGTTCGGGGTCACTGCGCCGCAACTGAACCAGGCTCTGGCCAACTTCAGCGTCGACGCGCCCGGCGGCCGCGCCAGCATCGGCGGACGCGAGCAGACCCTGCGGGTTTTGGGCGCGGCGACCACGATCGAGCAGCTGCGGCAGATCACCATTCCCGTCGCGGGCGGACGCTATGTGAAGCTGACCGACGTCGCCCAGGTGGGCCAGGGCTCGGAGGAAGAGCGCGGCTTCGCGCGGCTGGACGGCAAGCCCGTCGTCGCCTTCCAGGTGATGAAGACCCGCGATTCCAGCGACGTCGCCGTCGAGGATCGCGTCAAGGTCGCTGTCGACCAACTGGCGGCCAAGACCCCCGGCGTGACGTTCGTGAAGATCTTCTCGACCGTCGACGAGACCCGAGCCAGCTTCAAGGCCACCGAGCACACGCTGCTGGAAGGCATGCTCCTGGCGTCGCTGGTGGTGTTCCTGTTCCTGCGCGAATGGCGCGCGACCCTGATCACCGCCATCGCCATGCCCGTGTCGCTGGTGCCGACCTTCGCGTTCATGGCGTTCATGGGCTTCTCGCTGAACGTCGTGACCCTGCTGGCCCTGACCCTGGTCATCGGCATCCTGGTGGACGACGCGGTCGTCGAGATCGAGAACATCGAGAAACGGGTCGCGCGAGGACAAAGGCCGTTCCAGGCGGCGATGGAAGGCGCCGACGCCATCGGTCTGGCCGTGGTGGCGACCACCTTCACGATCGTGGCGGTGTTCGTGCCGGTGTCCTTCATGCCCGGCATGCCTGGCCAGTTCTTCAAGGAGTTCGGCCTGACGGTCGCCGTGGCCGTGCTGTTCTCGCTGGTCGTGGCCCGCCTGCTGACGCCGCTGCTGGCCGCCTACTTCCTCAAGCCCGCCAAGGCCCCCCATCCGCGCAAGCCTTTCGAGGGCCTCTATCGCAACCTCCTGGACTGGTCGCTGGACCACCGGATCCTGGCCTGCGCGATCGGCGGCCTGATCTTCATCGGGTCGATCATGTTGGCGGGCCTGCTGCCGACTGCGTTCCAACCGCCCGCGAACAACAACTACTACTATCTCAAGGTCCAGGGGCCGCCCGGCGCGACCGTCGCCGACATGGACCGCACGGTCCAAGCGGTGACCACCATGTTCCGCAAGCGCCCGGAGGTGACCAACGTCTTCGCCCAGGTCGGCTCCAACATCGGCAGCGGCTGGGGCGGGCAGAGCAGCGCCGACATTCGCGACGCCACGATCACCATCGTCCTGACCGGAGATCGCGACCTGACGGTCACCGAGATCAAACAGGAGGTCCGTGACGGTCTTCGCGACATCCCCGACGCCCGCGTCAATCTGCTGGGGGACTGGGGCTCGTCGGACGTGCAGACCATCCTGGTGGCGGAGGACGGCCCGTTGCTCGAGCGGACAGCCGCCCAGATCGAGCGAGAGATGCGGGGCCTGTCGACCGTGGCGGACCCGCGCCCCTCCTCGCCGCCCAGCGGACCGGAGATCCTGATCCGTCCGAAGGCGGACGAAGCTGCGCGCCTGGGCGTCAGCTCGGCCGACATCGCCGCCATCGCCCGCGTGGCCACGGTGGGCGACATCGACGCCAACGTCGCCAAGATGACCCAAGGCGAACGTCGGATCCCGATCCGGGTGCGCCTGCCGGCTGAGAGCCGCCAAGACCTGGAGGCGCTGGGCGCGCTGCAGGTGCCCACCGCGAACGGCGGCAGCACACGACTCGACACCGTGGCGGAGCTGTCGTTCCAGGCCGGTCCCGCCAAGATCGACCGCTTCGCCCGAAAGCGACAGGTCACCATCGAGGCCGACCTCAACAACGGCGCGCAGCTGGGTCAGGCCATGACCGATGTGGGCGCCCTGCCGACCATGAAAAACCTGCCGCCGGGCGTGGGACCGGCCTCCGCCGGGGACCAGGAGGCGTTTGTCGAGCTGTTCACGGGTTTCGCCGTCGCCTTGCTGTCGGCCGTGGGTCTAGTCTTCGGGGTGCTGGTGCTGCTGTTCCGCAGCTTCTTCAAGCCGATCACCATCCTGTCGGCCTTGCCTCTGGCGATCGGCGGGGCGTTCTTCGCCCTCCTGGTCATGGGCCAATCGCTGTCGATGCCCTCGCTGATCGGCTTCCTGATGCTGATGGGCCTAGCCGCCAAGAATTCGATCCTGCTGGTCGAGTACGCCATCGAACAGGAGCGCGCGGGCATGAGCCAGCGCGAGGCCATTCTCGACGCCTGCCATGAGCGCGCCCGTCCGATCGTCATGACGACGCTCGCCATGATGGCCGGCATGCTGCCCACGGCGCTGGGCATCGGCACCGGCGCAGAGTTCCGTCAGCCGATGGCGGTGGCGGTGATCGGCGGACTGATCACCTCGACGGTGCTGTCGCTGGTGCTGGTGCCCGTCGTCTACGAGATCGTCGACGACTTCGAGATGTGGCTAAAGCCGAAGCTGGCCCGGGTGATCACGCCTCGCGAGGCGCCGAACCAGACTCCCCTGGCCTGACGACGGCTTTGAGCGCCTGGCGTTTCGGCGTTGGGCGCTCTAGAGCATTTTTCGAGCGAAGTGGTTCCGGTTCGCGTGAAGAAAAATGCGCCAAAGCGAAAGATTAGAGCTCACGGCCTGACGCAGTCAGGTCGTGAAATGCTCTAGTCGCGCTTGGGCGCGTAGCTCAGGCGGCAAACCGTCCAACCGTCTTCACGAGACATCTCGAACTTGCCGCCCAGTTGCTGGGCCATGGCGCGGACAATGCGCAGGCCCAGGCTCTTGGAGGCGGTAGGATCAAAGCCGTCGGGCGGCCCTGCGCCATCGTCGCGAACGGTGAGGACGTGGGTCAGCCCCGACTGGTCCAGTGATGCCTGGACCCGCCCAGAACCGCCCTCACCAAATCCGTGCTCGAGCGCGTTGTTGAAGCTTTCCAGCATGACCAGCGTGACAGGCGTGGCTTGGTCGGGATGCAGCGGCTGATCGCCGGGGTCGCCGACGGCGTTGTGGAGTTCTCGCTGGATCTTGGCGATCAGTTCAATGCGGCCACCGGCCTCGGCGAGGGCGTGGCGGGCGTCCTCGTCGTTGATCCCCGATCCCTGCAGCCGCAGAAGCGCGCCGACGACCTGAAGGTTGTTGCTCACCCGGTGGTGCAACTCGCGATAGAGCAGGTCGCGGCTCTCGGCGAGCGCGGCGTAACGGGCCCGCTCCTCCTCCAGCTGCCGCAAGGCCTTGCGCATGCCGTCGATGAAGAACACGTCGACCGCAACGACAAAGGCGTAGAACGCCAACGCCAAGGCCGTGGAAGAATTGATGCTCAGGCTGTGGAACGGCGGAATGAAGAAGTACCAGGCCGCGACCCCAGACAGGACGGCGCAGAGGATGGAGGGCCGCAGTCCGGCGAAATAGGCGGTGATGACGACCGCCGGGAAGAAGGTCAGGTACGGAAAGCCTGGCGGGAACCAGCCATCCAGGGCGTAGCGCACCGCCCAAGCGACCAGGGTCGCCAGAATGGCGAACACATAGCCTCCCGCGTTTCCGCGAATGAGCGCGTTGACAGCCAAGCTCTTCCCCCGAGGCGTTATCTCTTGAGGGAAAGGCGAATGACCGTCAAGCCGGTAGCCGACATAGGCCGCGCCGAGCTTCGCCCCAAGCAAAAGGCCCCGG
>NCDQ01000574.1 GCA_002280275.1 Caulobacter vibrioides
TCGCCCCCGGTTGAGGTGAGCCTCGCCGCGCACGACGGCCAGGCCCTGGCCTGGATCTATCGCAACGGCCGCGTGCTCAGCCGCTATGACGGCCCAGGCGGGGAGGTGACCTTGGTCGCCCGGCTCGACGCCCAGGCCCTGGGGCGGTTCGAGCGCCAGTTTCCCAGCGCTCGGGTGTCGGCGGCGGTCGACTAAGGCGCTTTCTCCGCAGCTTTGGCGTCGTTCCAGAGCCCGTCCATTTCGGCGAGATCGGACTGGTCGGGCGTCTTGCCGCGCTTGGCCAGTTCGGTCTCGACGAAGCCGAAGCGGCGCGTGAACTTGGCGTTAGTGGCGCGCAGGGCGTCCTCCGGATCGACGTCGAGCTTGCGAGCGAGATTGGCGCAGACGAACAGGATGTCGCCCAGCTCCTCGCGCGCCTTGGCCAGATCGCCGGCTTCGATCTCGACCGCGATCTCGTCGGTCTCCTCCCGCAGCTTGTCGAGCACCTCATGGGCCGTCGGCCAGTCGAAGCCGACGCGGGCGGCGCGCTTGGTCAGCTTCACCGCGCGGGTGAGGGCGGGCAGGCCGGTCGGCACGTCATCCAGCACGCCCGTCTTGGCCTTGGCCTGACGCTCCTGCGCCTTCAGCTGTTCCCAACCGGCGACCTGGGCGGAGAGGTCTTCGTAGGCATGATCGCCGAACACGTGGGGGTGACGGCGGATCATCTTGTCGGAGATGGCGCGCGCCACGTCCGTGATGTCGAAGGCCCCTTGTTCCTGGGCCATCCGCGAATGGAACACGACCTGCAGCAGAAGGTCGCCCAGCTCTTCCTTCAGGTCCGACAGGTCGCCGCGCTCGATGGCGTCGGCGACCTCATAGGCCTCCTCGACCGTATAGGGCGCGATGGTCGCGAAGGTCTGCTCCAGATCCCACGGGCAGCCGCCCTGAGGGTCCCGCAGTTTCGCCATGATCTCGATCAGGGCGAACAGCGGGTGCTGGTCGTCACTCGGCGGGGCCAAGGGCGGCGTTTGTGGGGACATGCGAATCCGACGGGCCTGAGGACTTGGAAGCGTCCGCCGCCGCCGCATCCCGCGCCGCAAGCTGGCGCTGGATTTCGGCGAGGCGGGTCGCGTCCAGCGGATAGCGCATCATGATCGCGGCGACCACCAGTCCCAGCGCGGCCGGCGCGATCGCGTACATGCCGATCAGGGCCGCATCGCCTTCGGGCGTGGACACCTTGGGATCAAAGCCCATCCAGCCCAAGGCGATAAACACCGCCACCGCCAGGGCGTAGCCCAGTTTCACCGTGCCGGTGACGATGGCGTAGAGCAGGCCGGTCTTGTCGACGCCGCTCTCCAGGCGCTCCTCGTCGCCGATATCGGCCATCATCGAGCGCACCAGCACTGGCGCGGCGGAGTAGGGCAGGCCGGCCAGCACCAGCAGGAACATGCCCATCACCGAACTGCCGGCCGGCATGAACACCGCCGCGACCTGGACGACGGCGTAGAC
>NCDQ01000001.1 GCA_002280275.1 Caulobacter vibrioides
ACGGGGCTTCGCACTTGAGTCGGTCCGCGCCATCGCCGAAGGTGAGGGGGTCCGTTTCCATGGTGCGATCTGTCGACGGTCTATAGGATCCTCGCCGCGGATCATCCGAGCGGATCGTCTTGACGCGGGTGGAAACGTCATCAGCACGGCGACGCGTGTCCTGTGGGGCCTGCGTGGGCGCGAGCGCCATTGCGTTTTCTTCGACCTGCCGACCCCCGGCCCGGTCATGTCAGGCGAGCAGTTTCGGGTCTGTACGCTTTCCACCAACCGTCCGTGCCCGCAGCCTGTCTCGCCTGCATCGAGCTCAAGCGAGACGGCGACGAAAGGCCGCCCATGATCATTGAATCTGAGATCGATATCGCCGCCCCCCCCCACTAAGGTCTGGCGAACCTTGTCGGAGTTCGGTGGCTACCCGCGTTGGCATCCTCATTGGGAAATCGACGGCGTCCCCATTCGGGGCGCCAGCGTCTACATCCGTATCGGCTCAAATCCGGAAAAGCGTCTGAGGGTCAGGGCTCGGGTCATTGGCATGGCGCCAGGCGAGGAGATCGCCTTCCAGTCCGGTCCATTCTTCGCGAGATCGTATGAATACTTCCACCTGGAGCGCAGCGCGCGCGGCACGCTGCTTCGCCACACCAACAAAATAACCGGCCTAGCGGCGCTGCAGTTCAAGTTTAAGGCCGAGCGCGAAAAGTTGATCAGAATCTATAGCTTCCGCCTGGACGCTCTTTCGAAATACGTGACCACCAGCACACCGCTGCGAGCGGTGACACGGGCCCGTCCGCGAACTCGGATCTAACTCTCACTGCCGCGCTGATGCGCCACGCCAACTGTATCTTGTAACGTATTTCCTCGACGCATCACGGACGCTATAGGCCCTTACATGTTCGATGTGGCGACATGGCTGAAAACCTGGACGGGAGCGCTTCTAGCGTGCCTGCTGGTGCTCGCCGTAGCTGCGCCATCATTGCGTTCAGGCTTATGCTCGGCCGACTCCCTGTCGAGCAAGAAGACGAGCGCCGTCGCCGAGGCCACGACCTTAGCCCAGGCCAATGACCAGGATCCCGCAGACCTGGCCGACGGCGAGGTCTGCGGGATTGGCCATTGCCATCATTCTCCGTCGCTGATCGGGCTCGCCACGGTCGGGCAGACCTACGTCTCGGTCACGCGCATCCGCCTGACTCCAGCGCCGCCCCACATGCCGCTCTCGCGCATGCCGGACGGCCCCAACGAGCCCCCTCGAGCCTGACCCTGGCCGCGCCCTCGCGCGCGTAATCGCCTTCGTCAGTTCTCACATAGGGACCTCTCATGCATTCCCGCTATGCTCGGTCCGCCGCCATTTTCGGCGCGGTCCTGGCGCTTGCCGGCAGCGGCGCGCTTTCGCGCGCGCTCGCTGAGCCGCTCACCCTGGACGCCGCTATCATGCGCGCCCAGACCCAGTCACCCCTCGTCACGGCCGCCGAAGCTTCGGTGAAGGCTGCCGAAGGCCGCGCCCGTCAGGCCGGTCTGATGCCCAACCCCGAAGCCGGCCTCCAATCGGAGAACTTCGCCGGTTCGGGTCCGTATGGTCGCTTTGGCGCGGCCGAGACCACGGCCACCATCAGTCAGCGCCTGGAGTTGGGGGGTAAGCGTCGCACCCGCGCCGCCGCCGCCAATGCCGAGGTCGACGCCGCCCGGATCGGCTTCGTCATCGCCAAGGCCGACCTCACCCAAGAGGTCAGTGTCCGTTATGCCGAAGCCCTTGCGGCGCATGATCGTCTGGTCCTGGCCCGAGAGACGGCCACCCGCGCCGAAGGCCTATCCAAGGTCGCCGGCACCCTGGTCGAAGCCGGCCGCGAGCCGCCCCTGCGGGCGCTGCGGGCTGAGGCGGCCAGCCGTGAGGCCGCCGCCGCCGTCATTGCCGCCGAGGCCGAGGCCGCAGCCGCGCGCCGCGCCCTGGTCACCCTCTGGGGCGATGCGGCCGAGACCATCGAGCTGGTGCGGTCCCCGCAGCCGGCGACGCCGGTGATGGCCACGATCAATCCCGGAGAAACCCTGGATGTGCGCCAAGCGCGCGCCCAGCTGGAGACCGCCCGCGCGGTGATCGATCGCGAACGCGCCGCCGGCCGTCCGGACCTCACCGTCCAGGCCGGGGTTCGGCGGTTCGAGCAGACCGGGGACTCGGCGATGATCGTCGGCTTTACCGCCCCGATCCCGATCTCCAACCGCAACCAGGGCACGGTCGCGGCCGCCCGCGCGGACGCCACCGCGGCCGAGGCGCGCGAACGCCTGGCCCTGGCGCGCTCTGTTCGGGCCGTTCGGGACGGGGAGGCGGCATTGCGCGCCGCCACCGCCAGGCTGGAGGTGCTCGACAGCAAGGTCGTGCCCCAGGCCCAGACCGCCGTCGACCTGGCGCGAGGCGGCTTCGAGGCGGGGAAATTCTCGCTGCTCGAAGTCCTAGACGCGCAAGCCGCCCTGACGACCGCCCGCACAGAACTCATCGCCGCGCGTCTCGACCGCGCCAAGGCGCTGGCCGCGCTCGAACGCGCCGCCGCCCAATAGGAAAGCTCACCATGAAATCCAACGATCGAAAGACCCTGCTGACGGCCGTGGCGGTCAGCAGCCTGCTCGCCGCTGGCGTCGGCGCGCTGGTCGGCAAGACGATGCTGTCCTCGCCGCCCAAGGAAGCCGCCGCCGCCGAGGCCAAGGAAGATCACGCCGGCGAAAAGCCCCACGTGGGTATGACCGCCGATCGCATCGCCGCCGATGGCATCCAGCTGGTGACCCTCACCGGCGGCGGCCTCGACGCCGCGGTCTCGGCCCAGGCCACCGTGGTAGCCACGCCCAACGGCGCGGCGATCTTGGCGGCCCGCGCCGACGGGGCCATCGTCCGCATCAACAAGCGCTTGGGCGACCCCGTCGCCGCCGGTGAAGTGATCGCCGCGATCGAAAGCCGAGACGCCGCGGCCATCAGCGCCGACCGCAGCACCGCGGCTGCCAAGGCCGCCGCCGCCCGCCAGGCGCTCGTGCGCGAGCAGCGCTTGTTCGAGGCCAAGATCACCGCCCGTCAGGACCTGGAAGCCGCCCAACGCGAAGCGGCCATTGCCGAGTCGGAACTGCGCCGCGCCAGCGGGGCCAGCGCCGCCGCCGGGGTTAGCGGCAACGGCCGGACCTTGGCGGTCACCAGCCCGATCTCGGGTCGGATCACCGCCGCCACGGCCACGCTCGGCGCCTACGTCACCGCCGGCTCCGAACTCTTCCGCGTCGCCGACCCGGGCCGCATCGAGATCCAGGCTGCCCTGCCGGTCGCCGACGCCCAGCGCGTCAAGCCCGGCGACACGGCCGTCCTGGAATCCGCCACCGGCCCAGTGAACGCCACGGTGCGCAGCATCACCCCGGCCCTCGACGCCGAAAACCGCTCGGCCACCGCCGTGCTGGCCGTCAGCGGCCAAGCCCTGTCCTTGACGCCCGGTCAAGCCCTGCGCGCCCGGATTACCCCACGGGGCCAGGCCGCGGGCCCGGAGGGCCGCATCTCCGCGCCCGACGAGGCAGTCCAGACGGTCAACGGCGCCGAGGTCGTCTTCGTCCGCACCAAGGACGGCTTCGAACCGCGCCCGGTCCGCGTCGGTCGTCGTGGCGGCGGTCACGTCGAGATCCTCTCCGGCGTTCGCCCTGGCGAGCAGATCGCCGGCAAGGGCGCGTTCCTGCTGAAGGCTGAACTCGGCAAGGGGGAGGCGAGCCATGAGGACTAAGGTCATTCTCACCATGGCCGTCCTGGCCGCGAGCCTCACCGCCTCGGCCGCCGTGGCCAAGGACACCGTCACCATCGACCGCCTCGGCGGCCGGGAGGTCGAGATCATCACCGCTTCGGCGCGCGACACCGCAAGCGGTCTGCGTGTCTTTGGCCTGGTCCGGCGGGCGTCTGGCGCAAGCCTGCCGCCGGTCACCGCCCACCTCGACATCAGCGCCTACGACCCTGACGGTCACTGGGCCATCACCGTGCCCACCCGCCTGGCCGCGCTCAGTCCCCAGCGCAAGGATCGTGAACCGGCTCGCTACGAAGCGACCTTTCCGCTGCTGCAGCGCGCCTCGGTGACCAGGCTGCAGGTCCGCTACGCCGCCAAACCACACGCCATGGAAACCGGCGAGGTGGCCCGATGATCGGCCGCATCCTCGACCTTTCCGTTCGCTTCCGCTGGGCGGTCATCGCCCTGGTCACGCTGGTCGCGGCGCTGGGCGTCTACAACCTCGTGCGCCTGCCGATCGACGCGGTGCCCGACATCACCAACAAGCAGGTGCAGATCAACACCGTCTCGGGGACCCTGGCCCCGGCCGAGGTCGAAAAGCTCGTGACCTTCCCGGTCGAGACGGCCATGGCCGGCATCCCCGGTCTGGAGTCGACCCGCTCGATCTCACGCAATGGCTTTTCCCAGGTCACCATCGTCTTCAAGGAAAAGACCGACATCTACTTCGCCCGCCAGCAGGTGGCCGAGCGCCTGACCCAGGTGCGCCAAAGTCTGCCCGCCGGCGCCGAACCGGCCATGGGCCCAATCTCGTCGGGTCTCGGCGAGGTCCTGATGTGGACCGTCGCCTACGAGCATCCGGGTGGGAAGGGGGCCAAGGTCACCGACGGCGCCCCGGGCTGGCAAAGCGACGGCGCCTATCTGACCTCGACCGGCGAGCGACTGTCGGATGCCACTGCCCAGGCGGCCTTCCTCCGCGAAGTGCAGGACTGGATCGTGCGTCCCCAGATGCGCTCGGTCGCGGGCGTGGCCGGCGTCGACTCCATCGGCGGCTTCGAAAAGCAGTTCATCGTCCAGCCGGATCCGACCCGCATGGCCTCGGTCGGCGTCTCGTTCAACGACCTGGCCAAGGCCCTTGAGGCCGCCAATCTCGCGGTCGGCGCCAACTTCGTCGAGAAGGGCGGGGAAGCCTTCCTCGTTCGCGCCGACGCCCGCGTGCGCACGGTCGACGAGATCGCCAACGCCACGGTCGCCGCCCGCGAGGGCGTCTCGATCCGCGTGCGCGATGTCGCCACCGTCAAGCTCGGCGGCGCCCTGCGCACAGGCGCGGCCTCGGAGAACGGCGAAGAAGTCGTGGTCGGCACTGTCTTGATGCTGACCGGCGAGAATAGCCGCACCGTCGCCGGCGCCTCGGCCGAGAAGCTGACCGAGGTCGCCAAGAGTCTGCCGGCCGGGGTCAAGGTCCAGGTGGTCTATGACCGCTCCAAGCTGGTCGGCGCGACCATCAAGACCGTCGAGAAGAACCTGGTCGAAGGCGCGCTGCTGGTCATCGTGGTGCTGTTCCTGTTGCTCGGGAATTTCCGCGCCGCCCTGATCACCGCTCTGGTCATCCCGCTGTCCATGCTGATGACCGCCATCGGCATGAACAAGCTGGGCGTCTCGGGCAACCTGATGAGCCTGGGGGCGCTGGACTTCGGCCTGATCGTCGACGGCGCCGTCATCATCGTCGAGAACGCCTTGCGGCGCCTGGCCGAACGCCAGCACCACGAGGGCCGTCTCCTGACGCTGTCGGAACGGCTTGGCGAAACCCGCGAAGCCGCCCGCGAGATGATTGCCCCGACCGTCTACGGCCAGGCGATCATCCTCTTGGTCTACGCACCGCTGCTGACCTTCACCGGCGTCGAAGGCAAGACCTTCTCGCCGATGGCCATCACCGTGATGCTGGCCCTGGCCGGCGCCTTCGTTCTGTCTCTGACCTTCATCCCGGCCATGATCGCTCTCTTGATCAACGGCAAGGTGGCCGAGAAGGAAGTCGCGCCCGTTCGCTGGACCAAGTCCCGCTACGAGCCGGCCCTGCGCAAGGTCGTGGCCAAGCCCTGGCCTGTCATCGGCGGGGCCGTCGCCCTCTTCGTCGCCGCGGTCCTGACCTTCGGGTTCCTGGGGCGCGAGTTCACGCCTCAGCTCGACGAGAAGGACATGGCCGTCCAGGCCCTGCGCATCCCGTCGACCTCGCTGGAACAGTCGCTGCGCATGCAGCGGCGGATCGAGCGCGTCGTGGCGGGCTTCCCCGAAGTGGCCTTCGTCTACTCCAAGACCGGCACGGCCGAGGTCGCCAGCGACCCCATGCCGCCCAACGCCTCGGACGCCTTCATTATCCTCAAGCCCCAGAAGGAATGGCCCAACAAGGGTGAGACCAAGGCCGAGCTGATCGGCCGCATCGAGAACAAGCTGGAAGGCCTCACCGGCAACGCCTACGAGTTCAGCCAGCCGATTCAGATGCGCTTCAACGAACTGATCGCCGGCGTGCGTGGCGACGTGGCCATCAAGGTCTATGGCGACGATCTCGACGCCATGTCTCGGACGGCCGAGGAGATCGCCACGGTCCTGCGGACGGTGAAGGGGGCGGCGGACGTCAAGGTCGAGCAGACCTCGGGCTTCCCGACCCTTGACGTTCAGCTCGATCGCGACGCCATCGGGCGCCTTGGCCTGACCGTCGAGGAAGTCGCCGACACGCTCTCGGTCGCGATGGGCGGTCGCGAGGCGGGCCTGGTCTTCCAGGGCGACCGCCGCTTCGACGTGGTGGTCCGCTTGCCGGACGCCAGCCGCAACGACCTGGACGCCGTCGGCGCCCTGCCGGTCATGCTGCCAGAGCGGGCCGGCGGCGGGGCTCGCGCCTCGGTGCCGCTGCGCGACGTGGCCAAGTTCTCCTACTCGGAGGGCCTCAACCAGGTCAGCCGTGAGAACGGCAAGCGCCGCGTCGTGGTGCAGTCCAACGTCCGCGGCGCCGATCTCGGCTCCTTCGTCGGCGAGGCCCAGCAGAAGGTCGACGCCCAGGTGAAGGTCCCTGCCGGTTCGTGGCTGGTCTGGGGCGGTCAGTTCGAGAACCTCAAGGCCGCCCAGGCGCGCCTGGCGCTCGTCGTGCCGCTCTGCTTCCTGCTGATCTTCGGCCTGCTCTACATGGCCCTGGGCGGCATCGCGCCAGCCGCGGCGGTGTTCTCGGCCATTCCGCTGGCCTTGGCCGGTGGGGTGTTTGGCCTGGCGTTGCGGGGCATCCCGTTCTCGGTCTCGGCCGCCGTCGGCTTCATCGCGCTTTCGGGCGTGGCGGTGCTGAACGGCTTGGTGATGATGACGGCCATCCGTCAGCGCCTCGCCACCGGCATGGCGCTGGAGAAGGCGATCATCGACGGGGCCATGGAACGCCTGCGGCCGGTGATGATGACCGGTCTCGTCGCCTCGCTGGGCTTTGTGCCCATGGCCCTGGCGACCGGCACGGGGTCTGAGGTTCAGCGCCCGCTGGCCACCGTCGTCATCGGCGGTCTGATTACCGCCACGGCTCTGACCCTGTTCGTCCTGCCGGCCATCTGCCGCTTCGTGCTGCGCAAGGCCGAAACCCGGAGTCCTGAACACAGCTGAGCCAAGGGCGGCGCGCCGAGCAGGTCTCGGCGCGCCGCCTCTTTCTTCAAACCCAAGTCCGGAGACAGTCCATGACCAAGTCGTCGATCGAAGGGGGAAGCACGGCCATCGCCGTGTCGGGGCTGCAGGCCCAGAAGAAGCGTATCCAGATCCTGGCCGAGAACATCGCCAACGCCAACTCGACCGCCAGAACCCCCGGTGGTGAGCCTTACCGACGCCAGATCCCGGTCTTCAAGGTCGAGCCCATGGGCGGCGACGAGGGGGTGGTGTTGAGCGGCGTGAAGGCCGATCCCAAGCCATTCCCGCAAGCCTATGACCCTGGCCACCCAGCGGCCAACGCCGCCGGCTACGTGCTCTTGCCCAACGTCAACAGCCTGGCCGAGAGCCTCGACCTCAAGCAGGCCATGAAGGCCTACGAGGCCAATCTCAACGTCCTCGACACCCAGGACGCGATGGAGAAGGCCACCCTTTCCATTCTCGACAAGAAATAGACGCCCGGATCGCGCCCGAAGCCCACAAGTGATCGGTTTCGTGCGTTGATCCCTCAAACTTGGCAGGCGCGTTTCGGCGCAGGGGAAAGGGAGACGTTTTCGATGGGAGCAGGACACGATCACGGCGCGAGCCAGGCCAATGGCCGAAGGCTCGCCATGGCCCTGGCGCTGACCTCCACATTCCTGATCGCCGAGGTCGTGGCCGGCATCGCCTTCAACAGTCTGGCGCTGTTGTCGGACGCCGCGCACATGTTCACCGACGCCGCCGCCCTGGCCATCGCCCTGGCGGCAATCCAGGTCGGCCAGAAGAAGGCGAACGAGGAGTTCACGTTCGGCTATCGGCGATTTGAAATCCTCGCCGCGGCCTTCAACGCCATCCTGCTGTTCGGCGTGGCCATCTACGTGCTGGTCGAGGGCGTCAAGCGCATCGTCAATCCCGAGCCGGTCGGATCGGTGGGGATGTTCATCGTCGCGGTGCTCGGCCTGGTCATCAACCTGATCTCCATGCGTCTGCTCAGCAGCCACAAGGACAAGAGCCTCAACGTCAAGGGCGCCTATCTGGAGGTCTGGGCCGACATGCTCGGCTCGCTGGGCGTGATCGTCGGCGCCGTCGTCATCAAGGTCACGGGATGGCGCTTCGTCGATCCGATCGTGGCCATCGGCATCGGCCTCTGGGTGCTGCCGCGCACCTGGATCCTGCTGAAGGACACCTCCCGCATCCTGCTGGAAGGCGCCCCTCCGGGAATGGCCTTGGCCGGCGTGCGCAAGGCCATCACCGAGATGCCCGGCGTCGCCAGTGTCCATGAGCTGCACCTGTGGACCACCGGTGCTGACCAGGCCGTCTGCACCGTCCATGTCGTGCTGGCCGACGGGGCAGTGGGCGAGGATGTCCGCAAGGCCATCGCTGCGCGGCTGGAGACCGACTTCGACCTGCATCACGTCACGATCCAGACCGAGGTCGTGGAGTGCGCCGAGGAAGATCCGCACGCCTAGGCGGCCGGCTGAATGAGCGTAGGGCGCGTCCGCGTTCCGGGGCGCGCCAGGATTTTAGCGAGTGAGGTGACCCCGTGGCCCAAGACGACCTGCACATCCTGAGGATCTATCTCGACGCCGGCGCGACCTTGAACGGCGTGGCCTATGACGCGGTGCTGATCGAGCGCGCCCGCACCATGGAGATCGCCGGCGCGGCGGTGCTGCGCATCGAGGAGTCTTTCGGCGAGGCGGTGCTGCACGGCGCCAAGGCCCGCGACCTGGCGCCCGAACAGCACCTGATCGTCGAGATGGTCGATACCCGGTCCAAGCTCGACGCTTTGGCCGCGACGCTCGAAGTGGCGGCCGATGTCGGTTTGGCGACCTTGGGCAAGGTCCAGGTCGTCGCCTATGGCGGCCACCGTCATCACAGTGCGCCGCCCGCCTGAGGCCGCGATCAAGCCAGCCCTGACCCGCAAGGGTCTATGTCGAGGAGCCGAAGATGACCGATCCAAAATCCCCGCCCAAGCCAGATCCCCAGCCCGCGCCGCCATCCGATCGTTCGCCCCCCGAAGAGGGCGGCATGATCGACGAGGGCGGCGTCTATCGCGGCAATGTCGAAGGCGTCGAAAGTGAAACCGAGACCCGCCGCGACGGCGGGATGATCGGCGAAGGCTAGGGCGCGCGGCACCAGGAGCGCCACCCGCGTTCGGGGACGCTCGGGCGCCAACCCGCCGACGTCGGGGGACGACATGTATCCAGCAGACCTCAAATCCCTGACGGGCTTGCGCATCGTCGCGGCCGCATGGGTGCTCGTCTATCACTTCCGAAACCGGCTCGGCCTCGACCTCGAGCAGGTCGGCATGATCGACAAGGGCTACCTTGGGGTGGACCTGTTCTTCATCCTGTCGGGCTTCATCCTGTCCCACGTCTATGTGCGCGCCTGGGCGGAAGGTCGCTTCCCCTACGGCTCGTTTCTCTGGGCGCGCCTGGCGCGGCTCTATCCGGTCCACCTTCTGACTCTCGGCGCGACCATCATGCTGTGGGGGCTGGGGCGCTGGGCCGGCGCCCGGTTCGAGGCCGCGGCCTTCGATCCGGCCGCCATCCCCCAACACCTACTACTGGTCCACGCCTGGTGGGCGACGCCGACCGTGCAGTGGAATTTTCCCTCCTGGTCGATCTCGGCCGAGTGGTTCGCCGACCTGACTTTCCCCGCCTTCGCCCTGGCGTCGTTGACCCTGCGCCGACGTCCGATCGTGGCGGTCGTCCTGGCGGCAACCCTGTTCTTTTCGCTCGACGCCATCGTTCAGGCCTACGGCGGATCGCTGACCAGGCTGACCGCGCACGGCGGCGTGCTGCGGATCATCCCGTCCTTCGCCATGGGCGTGGCGCTCCATAGGCTCGGTTCGACCCGCGCGCCGCCCACGCTGGTGGCGCACACTGGCATGGGCGTCGCCGTGGTCTGGATCGTCGTGGCCGCGACGCTGGGCCTGGCCGATCGCTGGACCTGGCTGGGTCTGGCGGCGCTCATCTACTGCACCGCCGAGACGGCGAAAGCCGGGCGGGGGGGAGTCCTGGCCGCGCCGCTGATGGTCTATCTGGGCGAGGTCTCCTACGCCGTCTACATGACCCACCTACCGGTCGACATCGCCTATTTCGAGCTGCTCGATCGCTTCGTGCGGCCGGTCGGCGGCTGGGCGTGGGTGGCCTGGGGCGGTGTCCTGGTCTTCTGCCTGTTCGTCTCCGTCGCGGTCTATCATGGCGTGGAGCGTCCCGCGCGCGGCTGGCTACGCCGCCATGATCCGTTCGTCAGGCGGCCCGAGCCCCATCAGCCGGCCTGACGAGCGGGCCTTGGCCTTAAGTCTTCAGCCCTCCACCTCCGTCCGGGTGGAGGAGCGCAGGACCGCGTCGTAGAGCGCGCCGTCCTTCTCGGTCCCGTCAAACAGGACGACGAACTCGCTGACCGTGGAGCCGCGGGTGAGCGACACGTGCGCCACGAACGTTAGGGGCTCGCGGACCTTGGCGGTCGACTCCAGCCGTCCGTTCCGTCGGTCGAAAACGAACCTCTGTCCAAGGCCGTCGGCGCGCAGCGTGGCGACGACGACTTGGTCGGCTTGGAGGCTTCCCAGGAGCGGGGTTACGCGGAAGTTCCAGGCCGCCCGGCGGCGAATGATCTCCAGCCGAATGGCCCCATTGTCGAGATAGATGCAATGGGGGTCTCCGCCATCGCCGTCGTGGTAGAGCGCCAGCACCCCCTCGAACCGGTGCATCCAGACCAAGATCAGTACGGCGATCAGGGCGATGAAAACCAGCAGCACGGCGGCCGTCAGGGCCCAGGGGTGGGCGGCGGCATAGAGCGTCAGATCGTGGATCGGGGTCACGAGGCGTTGCTTCCGGCTAGTGACGGGTAGGACAGGAGGGGGCCGGCGCGCACCGACGCGCAGAGCCGCGGCATGCGGCCGATAGATTTCTGAGACATGGAATTCCTCGAACACGAAGGGCGCGGCCGTGGCCGCGCGGTCTAGGCGATGGATTCGAGATCGGGTTTGGGCGGACGGTCTTGCGGGTTGCTGGTCAGGCCCGTGCTGCGGTCGTTCGTCAGGTGGAACCGGACGACCATGGCGAGCGAGACCGTGGGTTCGATCGCATGGGCGGTCGACCCAAAGAGGGAGGGGCCATCGGCATGGTGCTGATGGGCGCCCGAGGCGGGCGATTCTGAGGTCTGGAGATCGGTCGCCGTCGACGGCGCCGAGACGCGATCATCTGTCCTACCGATGGGGCGCTCCGGGTCCTCAGCGATCGTGGAGGGCGCGGCCCCGAAGAGGTCGGCGTCAAGATGGGTCCGGTCGACCGGCATCAGCAGGGCGAGCACCGCCATTAGCAGGGCGGCCATGGCCACCACCACCTGACGAAGCTGCCCTAACACGCCAATCCCCACGGTCCCCCGCTAGCTGCAATGCCGACACTCTTGCGCTTTCGGCCGATATCTTCAACGCTGCAGGCCGGTTGCGAGTGTGTTCAGCTATCCGTTTCGGACAGCGTTCCGGGCTGCCCGCGGGCTGAGGCCGTCTTTGACCCACTGCTTCACATAGTGGCTCCCGATATGGGCATTCGCCGGACCTGATGCCGATCCCAGCTTTCGGCCAGGGCGGGATACGCAAGACGTCCGGCACGTTCAGGAACGAGCGATTTAGGCTCCATCCCGCCGCCTGAGGCTGCCGCACCGCCCCGGCCTGATGACCCTTGAAGGTGTCGAGGGCTAAGTACTCGACGCGGCGGCCCACTGGAGGTCAATTTCATCTAAAGCCGGCTAGATCGAGGTGAGGCGGGCTGTAGCACTCACCCGCAACACCCGCTGCAATTTTTCTGAATCGGTGGGCACGGAACGTCGCCGTAGGAGCAGTAGACGCAGCAATCGCCCGGCTTGGGCTTCAGCACCGCGCCACAGCCTCGGCAGTCGTAGAAATACTGACAGGCGTCGGTAGGCATGGTCTCGGTCGCCTTGTGGCCGCATTGCGGACAGGTCAGGGTCGACTGAGGTTTGATCTGGACATCGCTCATCGGCGCGCACTCCGGATCAGGCCCAGGGCCCAAGGTTCGATGATCGGCTGCCAGAGCATGGCAAGGACGACGAGAAGGGTGGCCGCGCCCAACAGACCCACCTCCAGCCGCGAGGGGGCAGCGCAGGCGTTGTCGATCCGACACCTCCGCGCCCGTCGCCAGGTCAGGGCCCAGCCCGTGCCGATGGCGCCCAGCGCCAGAAGGGTGAGCCAGGCACGCTGACCCGCGATCCAGCCAAGACCGCCCAAGCCCAGGCCCGCCAGCGCCAGGGACATCGGCAAAATGCAGCAAGCCGCCCAGGCCAGCACCGCACTGGCCGCCGCTGTCAGCGCGGTCCAGCTCAAGGCCGCCTCCGTCATGCGCCGGGGCGTTCCGTCGCCCGGTGTCCCAAGCCCGCGTCTTGTCATCACGCCATCACCTGCTGTTGCGATCCGCGCCAAGATGCCATCTGTAGCGACTACAGACTCAAGCCCTAATCGAAGACCGCGAACCATGGCTGGCCAGGCAATTCAGATCGGCGAACTTGCTCGTCGTACTGGCTGCAACATCGAGACGATCCGCTATTACGAGCGGATCGGCTTGATTTCCGCGCCCCTG
Source organism: Caulobacter vibrioides (assembly GCA_002280275.1). Taxonomy (GTDB): domain Bacteria; phylum Pseudomonadota; class Alphaproteobacteria; order Caulobacterales; family Caulobacteraceae; genus Caulobacter; species Caulobacter vibrioides_A. The sequence goes on from NCDQ01000001.1 coordinate 12,974, forward strand.
CGCCGAGGACGCTACCGGACCTATGAGACCCGGGACGTGCAGCAGCTGAGCTTCGTGCGTAGAGCGCGGGAGCTGGGGTTCAAGTTGGATGAAGTCCGCGCGCTTCTGAACCTGGCGACCGATGAGACCGCCGCCTGCGCCGAAGTTCGCGACTTGGCGGCGGCGCACCTTCACGACGTCCGTGCGCGGATCGCCGACCTTAGGCGGATGGAACAAGTCTTGGCGGACGCCGTGACAGCTTGCGAGACCGGACAAGATCCAGGTTGCCCGCTGATCCAGGCGCTCAGCGCGAAGGGCCAAGGAACAGGGCGAGGCGCGATTTCCGCCGCGACGGCGCCGGAGCCTTGATCTTCGCCGATGACCGGATCGGCGGGCGCGAGTTTTGGTTCGAGCCCGCCCACCGGCCGCTATGGCTTGCTGATGGCGGTGACCTCGCCCGCGCCGTCATGGAGCTTCAGGTCGAAGGCGACATGATCGCCGATCGCGACGCCGTCCAGCAGGGCCGGCGCGATCTTGAAGCCCATGGTCATGGCCGGCCAGCCGGCCTGGGGGATGGCTTCGTGGTCGAGGGTGATCGTGCCGGCGGCCATGTCGATCGCCTTCACGACGCCGACGCCCTTGGCCATCTTGTCGGCCGGAGCCATGTCCATGCCGGCCATCGCGTTGCTCGCTGGAGCAGGAGTGGCGGCGGGAGCTGGAGCGGCGGGCGTCGCGGGCGCTTCGGCCTTGCGGCCGCAGGCGGCCAGGCTGGTCGTCGCTAGCAGGGCGGCCAGGGTCAGGGACAGGGTCTTCATCGGGTTAATCTCCTAGGCTGAAGTGGAAGCAGAAGCGGGGGGGCGGGCCTGGCGGCGGCGCAGCAGCAGGTAGCCGGCCGGGATCACGAACATCGACAGCAGCGGCGCGGTGAGCATGCCGCCGATCATCGGGGCGGCGATGCGGCTCATCACTTCGGAACCCGCGCCATGACCCCAGAGGATCGGAGCTAAACCGGCCAGGATCACCGCCACGGTCATGGCCTTGGGCCGTACCCGCAGCAGGGCGCCTTCCCGCACGGCGGCCTCGACCTGATCGGACGTCGGGTCCGGTCCTAGCGCCTCCATGGCGTGCTTGAGATAGATCAGCATCACCACCCCGAACTCGGCCGAGACGCCGGCCAGGGCGATGAAGCCGACGCCGGTGGCCACCGACTGGTGGAAGCCCGCCAGGTACAGCGTCCAGATCCCGCCGGTCAGGGCGAAGGGCAGGGTGGCCATGATCAGCCCCGCCTCGTCGAAGCGGCGGAAGATCACGTAGAGCAGCACGAAGATGATCAGCAGGGTGGCCGGCACGACGATCTTCAGCCGGTCGGCGGCCCGTTGCAGATATTCGAACTGGCCGGAGTAGGAGACGCTGACGCCGGGCGAGAGCCGCACCTTCTGGCTCACAGCCCGGCGTAGGTTGCCGACCACCGAAGCCAGGTCCCGGCCTCGCACGTCGACATAGACCCAGGTGGTCGGGCGGCCGTTCTCGCTCTTGAGCATCGGCGGCCCGTCGGCGATCTGGATCTCCGCCACCGTGCCCAGGGTGATCTGTGCGCCGCCAGGGGTGAGGATCGGCAGGGCCCGCAGGCCTTCCAGGCTGTCCCTCATTTCGCGCGGATAGCGCACGCTGATCGGATAGCGGGCCAGGCCCTCGACCGTCTGACCGATGGTCTCGCCGCCGATCGCGCCGGAGACGATCGACTGGACGTCGTCGATATTGAGCCCGAACCGCGCGGCGGCGGCCCGGTCGATGCGGACATCGACATAGCGCCCGCCGGTCAGTCGCTCGGCCAGGGCCGAACTGACGCCCGGCACGCTCTTGGCCACGCCCTCGACCTCGCGGGCGATGCAGTCGAGTTCGGCCAGGTTCGCGCCCGACACCTTGACCCCGATCGGGCTCTTGATGCCGGTGGCCAGCATGTCGATGCGGTTGCGGATCGGCGGCACCCAGACATTGGTCAAGCCAGGCACACGGACACGCTGGTCGAGTTCGGCGACCAGCTTGTCGGGGGTCATGCCCGGCCGCCACTGGTCGCGCGGCTTGAAGCGGATCGTGGTCTCGAACATCTCCAGCGGGGCCGGGTCGGTGGCGCTCTCGGCGCGGCCGGCCTTGCCGAACACGCTGTCGACCTCCGGCACGGTCTTGATCATCCGGTCGGTCTGCTGGAGGAGCTGGCCGGCCTTGGCCGCCGACAGGCCCGGCAGGGCCGAGGGCATGTAGAGCAGATCGCCCTCGTCCATGTTGGGCATGAACTCCCCACCCAGGTGGGCGAGCGGCCAAGCGGTGGTCGCGAAGGCCAGCAGCGCGACCAGCAGGGTGGTCCTGGGCCGGCGCATCACCCGGTCGAGCAGCGGACGATAGGCCGCCGTCAGCACGCGGTTGACGGGATTGGCCGCCTCGTCGGGGATCTTGCCGCGGATCAGATAGCCCATCAGCACCGGGATCAGGGTCACCGAAAGGATGGCCGCCGCCGCCATGGCGTAGGTCTTGGTGAAGGCCAGGGGGCGGAAGAGCCGGCCTTCCTGGGCCTGCAGGGTGAAGACCGGGATGAACGACAGGGTGATGATCAGCAGGCTGAAGAACAGGGCGGGCCCGACCTCGGCGGCGGCCTCGGTGATCACCGCCCAGCGGGCCTCGCCGGTCAGGATCTCGCCCGGATGCTCATGGGCCCAGCGCTCCAGCTTCTTGTGGGCGTTCTCGATCATCACCACGGCCGCGTCGACCATGGCCCCGATGGCGATGGCGATGCCGCCCAGCGACATGATGTTGGCGTCGACGCCCTGGCTCTTCATGACCAGGAAGGCGGCCAGCACCCCCAGCGGCAGGGAGAGGATCGCCACCAGGGCCGAGCGCAGGTGGCCCAGGAACAGGGCGCAGACCAGGGCCACGACCAGGAACTCCTCCAGCAGCTTGCCGGTCAGGTTATGGACGGCCCGGTCGATCAGGCCCGAGCGGTCATAGGTGGTGACGACCTCGACGCCGGGCGGCAGGCTCTTCTTCAGCTCGGCCAGCTTGGCCTTCACCGCCGCGATGGTCGTGCGGGCGTTCTCGCCGGAGCGCAGGATCACCACGCCGCCGGCGACCTCGCCCTGGCCGTTGAGTTCGGCGACGCCGCGCCGCATTTCCGGGCCGACCTGGATCGTGGCCACCTCGCCCAGACGCACGGGGACTCCGCCGGCCGCCGTCCTCAGCGGCACGGCCTGGAAGTCCTCGATCGTCTTCAGATAGCCGGTGGCGCGGACCATGTATTCGGCCTCGCCCAGCTCCAGCACCGAGCCGCCGGTCTCGGCGTTGGCGCCTTTCAGCGCGGCGACAACCTGTTGGTGCGTGACCCCCAAGCTGGCCAGCTTCTGCGGGTCGAGCACCACCTGGTACTGGCGGACCATGCCGCCGATCGCCGAGACCTCGGCCACGCCCGGTAGGGTCTTCAGCTCATAGCGCAGGAACCAGTCCTGGATCGATCGCAGCTGGCTGAGGTCGTGAGCGCCGGTCCTGTCGACCAGGGCGTATTCATAGACCCAGCCGACCCCGGTGGCGTCGGGCCCCAGGGCCGGGCGGGCGCTTTCGGGCAGGCGGCCTTGCACCTGGTTGAGATATTCCAGGACCCGCGAGCGGGCCCAGTAGAGGTCGGTCTTGTCGTCGAAGATCACATAGACGAAGCTGTCGCCGAAGAACGAATAGCCGCGCACGGTCTTGGCACCGGGCACCGACAGCATGGTGGTGGCCAGCGGATAGGTGACCTGGTTCTCGACCAGCTGCGGGGCCTGGCCCGGATAGCTGGTGCGGATGATCACCTGGGTGTCGGAGAGATCGGGCAGGGCGTCGATCGAGGTCGACCGCACCGCCAGGCCGCCGGCCACGATCAGCGCCAGGGCGCCCAGCAGCACGAAGAAGCGGTTGGCGACCGACCAGCGGATCAGGGCGGCGATCATGCGCCACCGCCGATCTTGGCGATGCGCCGGATGATCGGGTCGGCCGGCGGCGGGTCGAAGGCGAAGCGGACCTGGTCGCCGGCCTTCACGCCCTTCAGCAGCCTCGGGTCGGCGCGGAAGGTCATGGTCATGGCCGGCCAGCCGATGGCCGGCACGGGGCCGTGCGAGAGGGTGACGCCGTCCGGGGTCACCTGCTCGACGCGGCCGGTGGTTTCGGCCAGGGCCGGCTTGGCCGGGGCCATCGGCTTGGCCATGGGCGTGTCGCCTGGGGGTGTTTGAGGGCCCAAGGCCGGAAGCGGCCGGACCTGCAGGCCCGCCAGGCTGGCCTCGGAATCGACCAGGAACTGGCCCGAGGCGATGACCTTCTGGCCGGAAGACAGGCCGGCCAGGATCTCCGTCCGGCCTCCGGCTTCGCGCCCGGTCCGGACCTCGACGGCCTGGTAGCGGCCGCCGTCGGCGGCCAGCATCACCACGTCGCGCGCCCCGGTGCGGATCACCGCCTCGGACGGGATCAGCAGGGCGGTCCGCGTCGCCGCGTCGAAGGCGATGGTGGCGAACAGGCCAGGCTTGAGGCGGCCGTCGCGGTTGGCCAGTTCGATCCGCGCCTGCAAGGTGCGGCTGTCGCCCTGGGCCTGCGGGAGCACGGCCTGGACCGTCCCGCGCAGGGTCTCGCTCGGATAGGCCGCCAGGGTGACGCCAACGCCCTGGCCCGGACGCAGCTGCCCGGCCTGCGCCTCGGGCACGGCGGCCGTGACCCAGACCCTCGAGAGGCCGTTGATCTCGGCCAGGGTCTGGCCCGCGCCCACGGTCATGCCGGCGCGCACGTCGAGCTTGGAAACGACCCCGCCGAGCGGCGCGGTGATGGTGATCGTGGTGCGCGGCCGCCCGTCTCGGTCGAGACCGGCGACCACGCCGTCGGGCATGCCCAAGAGGCGCAGGCGCTGGCGGGCGGCGGCGCTCAGGGCCGCGTCTCCGGTGCGCCGGACCGCCAGATATTCGGCCTGGGCGCCGCCCCATTCGGGAACCAACAGGTCGGCCAGCGGCGCGCCGGCGGCGATCACGTCGCCCGGCGCGCGGCCATAAACCCGCTGCACGAAACCGCCGCTGCGGGCCTGGACGACGGCGACGTCACGCTGGTTGAAGTCGACGATCCCGGTGGCGGTCAGGCCGCTGGAAAGCGCGCCTTCCTCCACGGTCGCCAGCCGGAAGCCGAGGTTCTGGGCGGCCGAGGGGTCGATCCGCACCCCCGCCGCCGGACCACTGGTTTCGGCCTCGCCGGCGTATTTGGGCGTCAGCGGCATGTCCATGAACGGCGACTTGCCCGGCTTGTCGAAGTGCTGGGCCGGGACCATCGGGTCGTACCAGTAGAGCACCTTGCGGCTCTCGGCCGAGGTCGCCGGCATCGGCGGCTTGGCGGTCAGGCGGGCCAGGCCATAGCCGCCGGCCCCGGCCAGCACGACCAGGGCGGCGCCGGCGCCGAGCAGGGCCTTCATCGAGGGGGAGGGGGTCATTGATCGTCGCTTCCGTAGGTGAGGGTCAGGCGGGCGGCGTCGATGGCGACGGCGGCCTCGCGATCTAGGGTGGTGAGCTGGGCCTCGGCCAGGCTCGAGAAGGCGATCAGCACGTCGGGCAAACCGGCCGCGCCGGAGCCATAGGCGGCGGTCTCCAGCTGGGCCCGCTGCTTGGCCAGCGGCAGCAGCGTGTCGCGGGCCCGCAGCCATTGCTCGTGATGCATGACGTGGTCGGCCAGATCGGCCTCGAGCTGGGCGCTCAGCGCTCGGCGGGCGTCCTCGCGCTGGGCGTCGGCGCGGCCGGCGCTGGCGGTGCGCGCGGCGATCATCGGATCCTGGCGGCTCTTGCCCCACAGCGGCAGGCTGATGCTGACCCCGGCCGAGACCATGTCGCCGAACATCGGGTCGCGGCGCTGGTAGGCCACTTCCCAGCTCCAGTCGGGCTGCTTGTCGGCCTTGGCCAGGGCGACGTCGGCCTGGGCTTGGCGGGCGGCGGCGTCCTTGGCCAGCACGGCGGGATGGCGGTCGATCGCGGCCCGAAGACTGGCGGGGGGGAGATCGAGGTCGGGCGCCGGACCGAGCGCCTCGGGGTCGGGATCTCCGGTCCAGCGGGTCAGGGCCGCACGGGCCCTTCCCAGGGCCGAGACCGCCTCGCTGCGGCGATCCGCCAGGGCCGCGCGCATCTGCGCGGCCTCCAGCGCCTGGGCGGGCCGCGAGCGTCCGGACGCGACGCCGGACGGGGCGGCGCTCCACAGGGGAGCCAGCTGGGCGACCACCCCGTCCAGGGCGGCGAGCTTGCGCTGGGCGTAGAGCAGTTCGATCCAGGCCAGCGCCGTGGCGACCCGGACCTGGCGGGCCTCGACCGCGCCCTCGGCCCCGGCCGCGACGATGTCGGCCTGCGCCCGGCCGATCCGCGCCTGGCGCTTGGCGGCGCTGGGCATGTCCTGGCTGAAGCCGACCTTGCCCATGGTCATCTCGTCGGTTCCGAACCGGCCGGCCGGCGGCCCCGAGACCGGGAAGTTGTCGAGGCCGACGGCGAGCTTGGGATCGGGCAGGGCGCCGGCCGCCTTGGCCGAGGCCTTGGCGGCCTCGACCTGCAGGGCCGCGGCGCGCAGCGCCGGCGCATTGGCCGCGGCCGCGTCGAGGCTCTGGGCGTAGGTCAGGGGCGCGGCGTGGGCGACGCTCGCCAAGCTCAGCCCGGCCAGAAGGGGGAGAATACGCATGGAGACGAAAATCCTGGAGGAAGCCGTGAGGGGCCAGCGCCCCGGCGAAGCGTTTGCAGCCGCTTCGCCGGGGCCGGACGGGACGGGCGAAGACAGGGGATCGGCCCCACCCGTCCCGGCCGAGCTAGCGAGCCAGGCAGGCCGGTTGGGCGGCCCGCAAATAGCCGCAGGCGCGTGGCGTGGCGGCCGAGACGGTCGTCGCGGAAGCTAGGCCGGAGACGAGCGCCAGCGCGGGAAGGCGGGGAGACATGAAGGTCATCCTTGAAGATCGAAAAGCCAGCCGGCGAAAGCGCGGGCGATCACGCGCGCCCGGCAGGACCGGGGCGTGAAACCAGCGATGGCGGGGATCGGCCCTCGGGCCGGTCCTAGGCGATCGTTCGGGGGGGCGGATCTTCGGGGATGAGGCGGTGGGTGCGGCCGCTGGTGTTGGACCAGCGGGTCTCGACGCGATAGCCGACGGCGATCGGGGTCTCCGAGCCCGGGCAGGGGGCCGCAACGGACAGGGCGCAACTGATCGCGCAGGCCTTGGCGCAATCCTTGGCCGACATGGTCTTGCCGTGATCGCAGCAGGGCTCGGCCTGGGCCACGTCGTCGCCGGCGGGGGCCATGGCGATCATGCTCATCGCGTCCATGCCGGCCATGTCGCAATCAGCCCGCGCGGCGTTGACCGCCAGCGGACTGAACGCGAGGGCCACGGCGGCCAGGAAAGCGAGCGCATGCCTTAGCATCGGGCGAGCTTAGCGCGGTCACACGGCCTCGTCATGTCCGGACAATCCCCGAATGCGATTTGCCGCGACGCGCGCGGACTGGCGACGGCTTGGAGGCGGGGCCTGAAAGCCGCCATCTGGTCCAATACGCAGCGGCCTGGACCATCCCTCGACCTTTGGCGCGGTCGCGGTGAATATTTTCAGAGGCGGAACGGGGGCGCCGTTCGCCGGTTGTGGGAGCATCGCAACCCGCTGGAAAACCTCGCCCCGGCGCGTGGTTGCGCCGGGCTCCAGGAGCGGAAAACAGTCATGGCCGAGCACCACGCGCCCAAAGACCATCAACACCACAGGCCCTACCTGCGCCTGGCCGCCATGACCGTGCTGTCGTTCCTGGCCATGTATGTCCTGATGTACGCCATGGTCGACAGGGCCGCGAACATCCATCCAAGCTTCAACCAGGCCTACATGGCCGGCCTGATGACCGCGCCGATGGTCATGCTCGAACTCGTGCTCATGGGCATGATGTATCCGCGCAAGGGCCTCAACCGCGGCTTGGTCGCGTCCAGCCTTGTCATCGGGGTCTTGTGCTTTGCGGCCATTCGCCAGCAGTGGCTGGTCGGCGACCGCGAGTTCCTGCGCTCGATGATCCCGCATCACGCTGGCGCGATCCTGATGTGCGGACGCGCGCCGGTGCAGGATCCTGAGATCCGCAGCCTTTGCGCCACGATCATCAAGGGCCAGCAGCAGGAGATCGACCAGATGAGCGCCATGCTCGCGCCCCTTCGCTGAGCATCGCCCGGTCGCCCCCGCGGCGATGGCGGGGGTCAACGCAACGGCCAGCGGGGGATGAAGGCGGGAACCCGCGCCCTGTAGTCGCGATAGGCGTCGCCGAACTGCGCCAGCGCCGCCTGCTCCTCGTGACGGGCCAGGCGGACGTACATCACCACCAGCACGGGGAACATCGCCAGCGTCAACAGCGTGGGCCACTGCAGCAGGAAGCCTAGCATCACCAGGATGAAGCCGGCGTACTGGGGATGGCGCACCCTGGCGTAGACCCCCGTGGTGGCCAGCTCCCGGTGGCGCTGACGGGCGTGCAGCGCCACCCAGCCGACCGAGATCAGCCAGAACCCGGTCCCGATCAGCACGAAGCTGGCGATATGGAACGGTCCGAAGTGGGGATTGACCCGCCAGCCGAACATCATCTCCAGCAGGTGGCCGGCGTCGTGGCTCCACCAGTCGACACTGGGAAAACGCGACTGCAGCCATCCCGAGAGCAGGAAGATGGTCAGGGGGAAGCCGTACATCTCGGCGAACAGGGCGACGATAAAGGCGCTGAACGCGCCGAAGCTGCGCCAGTCGCGGCCGGTCGCGGGCTTGAAGAAGCTGAACGCGAACAGGATGAAGACGGCGGCGTTGACCAAAGCCAGTCCCCAGAGGCCGTAGCCGTAACCGGGATGGGTCATCGCCGCTGCCTCTCGACCGGTTCGTTGGGATTGGCCGGCGCGTCCGCCGGGATGCGGCCGGGCGCTTCCTCTCGCCCGTGCTGATGGGCGCCATGGCCATGGTGCATGAACAGGTGCATCAGCGGACAGGCCAGTAGGAGCAGATAGGGCAAGACGCCGAGCACATGCGCGGCGTGCTCGGTGGTCAGGAAGAAGCCGGCGATCAGCAGGAACCCGACCAGGACGATCGTTCCGCGCCGACGCAGCTTTTGGTGTTGAACATCCATGGATCGCTCACTTCAGGCCTTGACGCCCTATCATAGGCCCGCGACCCGGGCGCCAAGTATAGGTAGAGGCCGCAGCGGCGGGTGGGGGCGGCGCCCGCGGGTCCCCGGAGGCAGGCGGCGATGTCTGCGGCCTTTGCGTATTGGCCCGCGGCGACCGAGCCTGAAAGGCTGCGCGGCGAGCATCATCACCAGAGGCAAGCCGCCCATGCACAGGAACAGGAAGAAGCAACGGCTCCACGGCAATTTCGGAACGGCCGCCCTTGAACGCGAAGCGCGCATCGACCTTGCCGAGCGGCCGGCCGGCGGCCTTGCCGTGGCCTTCCTCGGCGCGTCGGGCACGGTGACGGGCTCGCGCTACCTGCTGGACGACGGCCAGACCCGGATCGTGGTCGATTCCGGTCTGTTCCAGGGGGCCAAGGACCTGCGCCGCCTCAACTGGGCGCCGCTTGCGCCCGAGGTGGCCGACGTCGAGCAGGTGCTGCTCACCCACGCCCATCTCGACCATTCGGGCGCCCTGCCACGCATGGCCCGCCTGGGATGGGATGGGACCGTCCTCAGCACGCCGGCCACGGCGGCCCTTTGCCAACTGCTGCTCGCCGACAGCGGGCGCATCCAGGAGAAGGACGCGGAGTTCGCCAACCGCCACGGCTTCTCGCGCCACGATCCGGCGCTGCCGCTCTACACGGAGGCCGACGCGCGCCTGGCCCTGCGGCTGTTCGAGACCATCGGGTTTGGCGAATGGCGCTCGCTCGCCGACGGGATCAGGACGCGCTACCATCGCGCCGGCCACATCCTCGGCGCGGCGTCGATCGAGATCGACTGGAAGGGCCGGTCGGTTCTCTTCTCGGGCGATATCGGGCGCTATGACGACGCGGTGATCAAGGACCCCGAACCGCCGGCGCGGGCCGACTACGTCATCGTCGAATCCACCTATGGCGACCGCCGCCATGACCGCGTGGGTCCGTCGCGGGCGCTGGGAGACCATATCGAACGGTGCATCCGACGCGGGGGAACCGTGGTGATCCCCGCCTTCGCGGTCGGTCGCGTCCAATCGCTGCTCTATCATCTGTCCCGTCTGCGCGCGGACGGCCGGCTGCGTGATGCGCCGATCTATCTGGACAGCCCGATGGCGATCGACGCCAGCGGGCTGATGTGTGATTTCATGGACGAACACAGGCTGAGCCGCGCGGCATGCGAAGCCGCGTGCGGCGTCGCGCACTATGTGCGCGAAGTCGAGGAATCCAAGGCGCTGACCGCGGACGCCACCCCCAAGGTGATCATCTCGGCCAGCGGCATGGCGACCGGTGGCCGCGTCGTGCACCATCTCAAGCGGTTCGCCCCGGATGAGCGCAACCTCATCCTGTTCTCCGGCTTCCAGGCGGCCGGCACGCGCGGCGCTGCGCTCGTCTCGGGGGCCCGGACGATCAAGATCCACGGCGAACACGTCCCCGTCCACGCCGAGGTGGCGAACCTGACCATGCTGTCGGCCCACGCCGACAGCGACGAGCTCATGCGGTGGCTGGGCGCCATGCAGGCGGCGCCGCGGCATGTCTATGTCACCCATGGCGAGCCGGCCGGCGCGCAGGTCCTGGCCAAGCGCATCGGCGAGGAACACGGCTGGCCTTGCACCGTCCCGACCCTCGGCAGCTGGGGGCGGCTGGCGTGAGCGTCCCAAGGCACGAGCAGGCCGACGCGAGGCCGGCGTCGGCCACGCTGCGCGCGCGTCGCATGGGGCTCACCGCGGCTGGCGGCGACATGATCGCGGTGATGCGGCACGACTGCCCGGTCTGCCGGTCCGAGGGCCTGGGGTCGCGCGCCCAGGTCGTCCTGCGCGCCGGCGGCCGCGAGGCGGTGGTGTCCTTGTTGCACAGCTCGGGCGACACGCCAGACCCCGGCGAGATCGGCCTTTCCGAGACCGCATGGGCCCGGCTCGGGGTCAAGGCGGGCGACCGCGTGGAGGTCGCCCACGCTCCGCCGTTGGCCTCGCTGCGGGCGGTGCGCCGCCGGATCTATGGAGAGCGCCTGAGCCAGGCGGCCTTTTCGGCGATCGTCGCGGATATCGCCGAGCATCGCTATAGCGACGTCCACCTCTCGGCGTTCGTCACCGCCTGTTCGGCGGCGCCGCTCGATCAGGCCGAGACGATCGGACTGACCAAGGCCATGGTCGAGGTCGGCGAGCAGTTGAGCTGGCCTGGGCCGATCGTCGTCGACAAGCACAGCGTCGGCGGCTTGCCGGGCAACCGCACCACGCCGATCATCGTCTCGATCATGGCGGCCGAAGGCCTGGTCATGCCCAAGACCTCCTCGCGCGCGATCACCTCACCGGCCGGCACCGCCGACACCATGGAGGTTCTGGCGCCCGTCGACCTCGACATCGCCGCGATCCGCCGGGTGGTGGCGCGCGAGGGGGGCTGCATCGCCTGGGGCGGGGCGGTTCGGTTGAGCCCGGCCGACGACGTGATCATTGGCGTCGAGCGGGCGCTCGACATCGACGCGGTCGGCCAGCTGGTGGCCTCGGTGCTGTCCAAGAAGATCGCCGCCGGCGCGACCCACCTGGTGATCGACGTTCCTGTGGGACCGACCGCCAAGGTGCGGAGCCTGGAGGCCGCGCGGGATCTCGAGGCGGCGCTCACCTCGGTGGCCGCCGCCTTCGGCCTGCGCACGCGGGTGATGTATGGCCCTGGGGCTGAGCCGATCGGACGCGGCATCGGGCCGGCGCTGGAGGCGCTGGACATACTGGCCGTGCTTCAAGGCGAGCCCGGCGTCGAGGATCTCGCCCATAGGGCCTGTGAACTGGCCGGGGGATTGTTCGAGCTGGCGGGCGTGGCGGCCCCTGGCGCTGGCCTCGCGCGCGCGCGGCAAAGCCTCGAGAGCGGCCGCGCCTGGGCCAAGTTCAAGCGCATCTGCCAGGCCCAAGGCGGCATGCGCTCGCCGCCGGTCGCCCGCTTCCAGCGAGACCTGACCGCGCCCTCCAGCGGCCGGATCGCCAGCATCGACAACCGCAAACTCGCGACCGTCGCCAAGCTCGCGGGCGCGCCGATGGCCAAGGCGGCCGGGGTGGCGGTCCACGCCCGGCTCGGCCAGTTGATCGTCGCGGGGTCGCCCTTGTGCACCCTTCACGCCGAGAGCCCCGGCGAACTGGACTATGCGGCCGCCTTCGCCTTGAGCGACGGGGCGATCTTCGCGATCGCGGCGCCATGACGCCGCCGATCGTCTTCGCCTTGGACGGCGGCGAGCGCCTGGCCCAAGCCCTTGGCCCAGCGCTCGGCGCGGAGGCAGGGGTCCTGCTGCAGCGCCAGTTTCCAGATGGCGAGACCTACCTTCGGATCGACAGCGACGTCACCGAGCGCGATGTCATCCTGGTCTGCGGCCTCGAGCGTCCGGACGCGAAATTGCCGCCGCTGCTCTTCGCGGCGGACACGCTGCGCGAGCTTGGCGCGCGCGGGGTGGGCCTGATCGCGCCCTATCTGGCCTACATGCGCCAGGACACCCGTTTCCATCCGGGCGAGGCGGTCACGTCGCGTATTTTCGCGGCGGTGCTCTCGCGCCACCTCGACTGGCTGGTGACCGTCGATCCCCACCTGCACCGCCATCACGCCCTGGCGGAGATCTACCGAATCCCCAGCCAGCTCGTTCACGCCGCGCCGCTCATGGCGTCGTGGATCAGGCGGAACGTCGCCCGACCGGTGATCGTCGGGCCCGATCTGGAGAGCGAGCAGTGGGTGGCGCAGGTGGCGGCCGGCGCCGACGCGCCGTTCCTGGTCTGCCAAAAGCAGCGGTCCGGGGATCGTGAGGTCGACATCTCGATCCCCAACGCCGGCGCCTTCCTGGGCCGCCAAGCCGTGCTCGTCGACGACATCGCCTCGTCGGGCCGCACGCTCGCCGTCGCGGCCCGCCAGCTCAAGGCCCTGGGTTTTGCGCCGCCGGACTGCGTCGTGGTGCATGCGCTGTTCGCCGGCGACGCCGCCCAGGTCCTGGGCGAACACGTCGCGCGCATCGTCAGCACCAACACGGTCGCCCATGCGTCGAACGCCATCGACATGACGCCGGCGATCGCCCAGGCCGTGCGCGCCCTGCTGTGAACGGCGTTCGCGGCGAACGGCGAAGCCTCTTGACCCTGGACCCCGGTCCAACCCGCACAAGGCGTCCGCGAAGCGGCGCCGCATTCGCCGCTGCAGCCTGGCGCCCGCTCAGTTCGCCTGAGGAGGCCCATGGGGGACAAGCGTGTCGTTCATATCGTCGACGACGAGGAGACGATCCAGCGGTCGGTCGGCTTCATGCTCCGCGCCACGGGCTTCAGCGTCGAGACCTATCCGTCGGGGACGGCGTTTGTGGCCGTCGCGACGCAGGCCAAGATCGGCTGCGTCATCCTGGACATGCAGATGCCGGGCCTGGGCGGGCTTGAGGTTCAGGTCGCCCTGGCCGATATCGGCGTCGACATGCCGGTCGTCGTGCTGACCGGCAATGGCGATGTCGCCCTGGCGGTCCGGGCGATGCGGGCCGGGGCCGTCGACTTCCTGGCCAAGCCTGTTGAAAAGGCCATGCTGCTCGAAGCGCTCCATCGCGGCTTCGCGCGCATCGACCGGGCCGATGGCCGGGCGGCCGAGGAAGCCGAGGCGCAGGGCCGCGTCGAGGCCCTGTCGCCGCGCGAGCGGGATGTCCTCGAAGGTCTCGCCCAGGGGCGCGCGAACAAGGCCATCGCCTATGATCTCGGGATCTCCTCGCGCACGGTCGAGGTCTGTCGCGCGAGCCTGGCACGCAAGCTCGGCGTCCAGACCTTGGCCCAGACCCTGCGGATCGCCTTCGCGGCGGGGATGGGACGGCCGCCGCGAGCCTAGACGCTCGCCGCGGCGGCCGCCCCGGCGATCGCTAGTCCGCGATCAGATGAAACCGCTCGACCAGCTTGGCGATCTCGGTGCCTTCCAGCGTCTTCAGCAGCAGCTTGCGCAGGATGGCGGGGCCGGGGATCTCGATGCCCTCGCCATCCCGCAGCGGCGCGACGGCGGCCAGCAGAGTGCGAATGTCATAGGTCGAGTTGAACACTTCGGGCACGCCGCGCTCGACATCGAGCAGCGTGTAGACCGCCTCCATCGGCGTGCGGACCGAATACTCCGTGGTGAAGATGCAGTCGCGCTGCTTGGACTCGGCGAACTGGCCGATGAAGGCGAAATTGACGGCCCCCGCCGGGACCACGTCCGGCCGGTCTCCGGCCTGGCGGGGCATGAAGAAGGCGGTGATATAGGGCATCATCACCGGCACGGTCCTGGCGCCGCTCGCCGCGAGATCGGCGATATCCTCGACCGGGACGCCGAGGTGATAGAGCCATTCCTGGGTGATCTCCTCGCCAGTGCAGGCCTGCATCGGCTTTTTCACATAGTCGCCGGGCCGATCGACGAACAGGGCGTAGAACCAGGCCACGAGCTGGTCCTTCGGCTGCTTCTTGAAATGGGGCTGGCGGCTGACCGTCCAACTCAGCAGCCAGCTCGAATCCTTGGCCGTGACGATGCCGGCGGTGACCACCTTGCCGCTGAACGGATCGCGCTTGGCGATCTTGCGGATGTACTGCGGAATACGCGCGTCGAGCGTGGTGATGGTCGCCGACGCCCATTTGGTCTGCGCAATATGGGCCCCGAACACGTCGGGACGTCCGAAGGCCGGGTCCTTGGCCGCGATGCGCCGCCACAGGTCCCAGGCGGGCGCCGGGCCTTGATTCAGCTTGGCCGGGGTCTGATGGTCGCCGCTGTCGGAATTTTCGGTCAGCGACCCGATGGTGATGAACACCAGATCGTCGGGGCCAAGATCGACGCCGCCCTCGGCGCCCTTCTCGATCCAGCCGATCCGCGTCGCCTGCTTGCGTTCGGCGTCGATCGCGAAATCGATGTCGGTGACCTGAACGCCGTAGCGGAACCGGACGCCCTGATCCTGCAGCCACTTGACCAGCGGCAGGACCATCGACTCGTATTGATTGTACCGGTTGAACTTGAGCGACGAGAAGTCGGCGAGCTGGCCGATGTGGTGGATGAAGCGGTGGAGATAGAGTTTCATCTCCAGGGCCGAATGCCACTCCTCGAACGCGAACATCGTACGCCAGAACAGCCAGAAATTGCTCTTCAGGAAATCGGGGCCGAACACCTCGTTGATCCGCTTGTTCTCCATCTCTTCGCGGGTCGCCAGGAAGACGGAGAGGAGCTCTCGTTGGGCCTTGTCGTTCAGCGTCAGCAGCGCCTTGTCGGGCACATCCTGCCCGCGGCTCTGCGTGACCCGCTGCAGCGAGACGTTCGGATCGTCCTTGTTGAGCCGGTAGAATTCGTCGAGGACGCTGGCGTCTTCGATCTCGAGCGAGGGGATCGAGCGGTAGAGATCCCAGAGGCACTCGAAATGCGCCTCCATCTCGCGCCCGCCGCGGATGACGAACCCCTTTTCCGCCACGTCCAGGCCATCAAGGGCGCCGCCGGGAAGCTCCAACTCCTCGAGAAGCGTGATGCGCTCGCCCGCGACGCCGCCGTCCCTGATGAGGAAGGCCGCGCCCGCCAGGCCGGCGAGGCCCGCGCCGACGAACCAGGCCGTCGCCCTGTCGGCCCGCTCCGGCTTGCGGGGACGGACGAACGCTTCATAATTTCCGCGGCTGTAATGCATTGGCGGGCTCCTAGGGGCGGCGAGCGGTTTGGGCGGCGGCTTCGGGACGAGCGCGCATGCTCATATCTTCTGCCGATTGAGCCGCAGCGCGTTGGTGACCACGCTGACCGAGGACAGCGCCATCGCCGCGGCCGCGATGATCGGCGAGAGCAGGATGCCAAACAGCGGATAGAGCACGCCGGCCGCCACGGGCACGCCCGCGACGTTGTAGATGAAGGCGAAGACCAGGTTCTGGCGGATGTTGGACATGGTCGCCTGGCTCAGCCGCCGCGCCTTGACGATGCCGTTGAGGTCGCCCTTGAGGAGGGTGACGCCCGCGCTCTCGATCGCCACATCGGTCCCCGAGCCCATGGCGATGCCGACATCGGCCGCGGCGAGGGCCGGCGCGTCGTTGACGCCGTCTCCGGCCATGGCGACCACGCGCCCCTCGCGCTTGAGACGCGCGACGACGGCGCTCTTCTGGTCGGGCAGGACCTCGGCTTCCACTTCCTCGATGCCCAGACGCCGCGCGACCGCCTCGGCCGTGGTGCGGTTGTCGCCCGTCAGCATCACCACCCGGATGCCTTCGGCCTTGAGGGCGGCCAAGGCTTTGGGCGTGGTCGCCTTGACGGGGTCGGCGATGGCGAAGGCGCCGCCGACCCGGCCGTCGACGCCGATGAAGATCGCCGTGGCCCCGTCGCGGCGAAGGGCGTCGGCCTGCTCCGCCAGGGCCTCGGTCGCGACGCCCTCGTCGGCTAGGAACCGGGCGTTGCCGAGCACGATGCGGCGGCCCTCGACGGTTCCCAGCGCGCCGCGCCCGGTCGGGGAATCGAAATCGCTGACCTCGGCGACCGCGACGCCGCGCGCCTTGGCCGCTTCGACGATGGCCAGCGCCAGCGGATGTTCGGACGCCCGTTCGACGGACGCGGCCAGCCGCAGCAGTTCGACCTCGTCAAACCCCGCCGCGGGCACGACCTGCGTGACCGCCGGGCGGCCCTCCGTCAGCGTGCCGGTCTTGTCGACGACCAGCGTGTCGACCTTCTCCATATGCTCGAGCGCTTCGGCGTTCTTGATCAGGACGCCGACGCCCGCGCCCCGGCCGACGCCGACCATGATCGACATCGGCGTGGCGAGCCCCAGCGCGCAGGGACAGGCGATGATCAGGACGGCGACGGCGGCCACGAGTCCGTAGGCGAAGCGCGGCTCGGGCCCCCAGACGCTCCAGGCGATGAAGGCCAGGACCGCCACGCCGATGACGACCGGGACGAACCAGCCGGAGACCTGGTCGGCCATGCGCTGGATCGGCGCGCGCGAACGCTGGGCCTCGGCGACCATCTGGACGATGCGGGCGAGCATGGTGTCGCGACCGACCTTGTCGGCGACGATGACCAGCGCGCCGGTCTGGTTGAGCGTGCCGCCGATCACCTTGTCGTCCTTGGCCTTCGTGACCGGCATGGACTCGCCGGTGACCATCGACTCGTCCAGCGAGGAACGGCCGTCCTCGACCACCCCGTCGACCGGGACCTTTTCGCCGGGCCGCACGCGCAGACGATCGCCGACCGTCACCAGATCGAGGCTGACCTCCGCCTCCGACCCGTCCGCCGCGATGCGGCGCGCGGTCTTGGGCGCCAGATTGAGCAGCGCCTTGATCGCGCCCGATGTGCGCTCGCGCGCCCGCAGTTCAAGCACCTGGCCCAGCAGCACCAGCACGGTGATCACCGCCGCGGCCTCGAAATAGACCGCCACCACGCCGTCGGTGTTCTGGAACGCGGGTGGGAAGACCTGGGGCGCGAGCGTGGCGACGACGCTATAGATCCAGGCCACGCCCGTCCCCATGGCGATCAGCGTGAACATGTTGAGGTTGCGGGTCTTCAGCGAGGCCCAGCCACGCTCGAAGAACGGCCAACCGGCCCATAGGACCACCGGGGTAGCCAGGGCGAACTGGACCCATATCGAAACCGGCATCGGGATGATGTGATGCAACGCGGGGAATAGATGGCCGCCCATCTCGAGGATCAGCACCGGGATGCTGAGAGCCAGACCGACCCAGAAGCGGCGGGTCATGTCGATCAGCTCATGGCTGGGACCGGCGTCGGCGGTCACCGTCGCCGGTTCGAGCGCCATGCCGCAGATGGGACAGGCTCCGGGATGGTCCTGGCGGATCTCCGGATGCATGGGGCAGGTCCAGATGACGCCTTCGGGCGCGGCCGACGCGGCCGACGCGGCCGGCGCGCCGAGATAGCGGTCGGGATCGGCGATGAATTTGGCCCGGCAGCCCGCGCTGCAGAAGTGGTGCGGCTTGCCGGCGTGCTCGGCATGGTGCGCGGTCTTGGCCGGGTCCACGCTCATGCCGCAGACCGGGTCCTTCACCTGGTCGGCCGCCGGGGCGCCATGCGCCGTGGGCTTGGTCTCGTTCATCCGCGCGTTCCTTTCGCCAGCAGCCCTTGTAGGGTCTGAGATCGTGCCGGGGTCAATACGTACTCTCCTCAGACCCGCGGCTGGAGAGGGCAACAGGCCGCGAGGCGTTCGACAAGCCGCGCGGGCGCCAAGCAACGGCGCGGCCGCACTTTGCGCTGAAATTCTGAGGGGACCGGCCGGCCCGCGCGTAAACGCGATAGGACCCCGCGGATACAAGCGAGACCGTGACCCATGGATGCACTATCGGACCCGCGCGCGTGGGGGCTGAAGGCTGGCGCGCGGCGTTGTCGGGCGGCCTGCCGGTCCGGCCCCGCGGGGTGTCGCCAAGCTCGCGCTCGCGCCGCATCGCCGCGCCTGCGCGCCGCGGATCTGGCCTGAGCCGGCGGCATGCGCGACCAGGATCAAGGCCCCGAGGCGGGCGTGGCCGCCGTCGAGCAGCTTGCGCGGCTGTTTCTGCGCCAGGCCGGCGGCTATGTCCTGACGCTGCTTGCCGCCTCGGGACGGGTCCTGAGCTACAATATCGGCGGCGAACGGATCGAATGCTGGTCAGCCGATCACGTCGTCGGCCAGCAGCACGATGTCTTCTATCCGCCCGATGAGATCCACGCCGGGCGTCCCCGGGCGGATCTCGCCGCGGCCTTGCGCGACGGCGTGCTGGAGCGCGAGGCCTGGCGGGTCTGCGAAAACGGCGCTGAATACCTCGCCCGCCTGACCGTCACGCCGCTGTTCGACGCGGGCGCGCATCGCGGCTTCGCCTGCATCGCCCGCGACATCACCGACGAGGCCGCGGTGCGCGCCTCCATCGAAACGCGCGAGCAGCATTTGCAATCGATCCTGGCGACGGTGCCGGACGCGATGATCATCATCGACGAGGCCGGCGCCATCACCTCGTTCAGCGCGGCGGCCGAGCGCCTGTTCGGCTATCGCGAGGCCGAGCTGATCGGGAGCAATGTCGCGTGCCTGATGCCGGAGCCGGACCGTGGCCGGCACGATGAATACATCGCCCACTAGGGCTCACCTCAAGGTTTGTGCGCTAAACCTCGGTTAAAAGCACAGACCATGAACGTTTTCCAACTTGGGCTCACCTAAGGTTTGTCGCCAGAACACGCGGTAGAGCCTGTCGGCGGAATCGTAACAGGCTTCAACCCGCCTGCGGTCGAGAGGACCGCCCGCGCCGATTGCCAGCAAGCGGACTCTCCCAACTTCTCTGAAGGGTGGTTATGCGACGTGGAGGATGGCGGCGAAGATGCCGCCAGCGATTGCAGCAATCGCGGTCCATTTCAGATAGCCCCAAGGCCATGCAGCCGCGAGCGCGCAGCGCGTGCAAAGCGGGTCCCACCGACCGTCTGTGAGCGGTTTACCGCAGCCTTGGCACCCTTCGATCATATGCCACCTTGCCGCACCCAAGCGCGAGTCCGCAACGGGTCGGGTGCACGAATTGGGGTCACGCCTGAAACCGGACCTTGGACACCGCGCCAGAGACCAAACGGGGCGAAGTCTTTTCAGGGTCGGGAACAGAAATTGGCACCGCGCCGTCAACCGGACCTTCGACCTGACCGAACCTCGCGCCGCCAACTCCTGCTCGGAGGGGCCAACGTCTAGTTTCGGACGACGGGCTGATTTCCGCTCCCGACTCATGGCGGGCCTTCGGAATGTCCGGTACCAAAGCTGGACTGAACGGAAAGCATGCGGAATGAAGCGTTACTCGCGCGGCCAAAAGCTGATCCTAGCGATAGGGCTGCCATTCGGCCTGACGATCCTAGCCGTCAACATCAGCAGCGCCTTTGGCGCGCCCGAGCCGATCAAGGACAACATCGTTCTCGTGGGGATGTCTGCCTTCCTTATCGGGCTTGGATGGGCGGCCTGGACTTTGGTTCGAAAGCCAAGGGACTAGGGTCGGCTTCCCATCTGTGGACGCCCCCTTCATCTGTGGACGCCCCCTTCAGCGCAAGAAGGATTTCGAAGTTCTGACGCTTGATCGGATGCTGCCATCTGTCCGGCCTGTTGTGCGCCCTTGAACGCTGGCCCGTATGGAAGTTCGCAGATCAGGTCCAAATCACCCATTGCGTGCTCAAAGCACGGTGGAAAGCCCTGGTTTTCCCGATCCCGTCTCACCGACTGTGCGCCATACCCTCCATCGTCCGACTACGCTTCGACGCCTCTGGAGCCGGCGGCCGTCAGGCCGTCAGCGCCGGAGCCCTGTAGACGCCGCCCCTGGCCAGCAGCGCCCAAATGATCCTCGCGGTCTTGTTGGCCAGGGCTACAGCCATGAGCATTCGTGGCTTGCGAGCCAGCATCTGCGCCAGCCACGATCCGGGCGGCGCGCCGCGGATCAGGGCCTGCTTGATCACCGCGCTGGCGCCAATCACCAGCAATCGTCGCAAGGTTCGCTCGCCGGCCTTGGTGATCTGGCCCAGCTTCTGCTTGCCGCCGCTTGATCGCTGCACGGGGGTAAGGCCCAGCCAAGCTGAGAAGTCCCGCCCACAGCGGAAGGCCTCTGCTCCCGGCGCCAGGGCGACCATGGCCGAGGCCGTGACAGGTCCAATGCCTGGGATGGTCATCAGCCTGCGTGCGACAGGATCTTCCTTGGCGCGCCGGGCGATCTCCGCATCCAGGCTGGCGATCTCCGTCTGCAGCGCATCCAGCATCCGCACCATCACCTGAAGGCTGACGCGGGCGGCCGGCGGCAGCTGGCTGTCGGGATCCTCGATCTCGGCGACCAGGCGCTCGACATACATCACGCCCTTGGGCGCGACGTAGCCGAACTCGGCCAGGTGGCCGCGCAGGCCGTTCATGATCTGGGTGCGCTGGCGCACCAGCAGATCCCGGGCCCGGAACACCACCCCGCTAGCCTGCTGCTCGCGGCTCTTCACCGGCACGAAGCGCATCGTCGGCCGCTGGGCCGCCTCGCAGATGGCCTCGGCATCGGCCTCGTCATTCTTCTGCCGCTTCACGAACGGCTTCACGTAAGCCGGCGGGATCAGTTTGACCGTGTGGCCCATGGCCTCCAGCTCGCGCCCCCAGTGATGGGCGCCGGCGCAGGCCTCAAGGGCCACCACGCAGCGCGGCTGGCCGGCGAAGAACGCTAGCAGCCGGCCTCGCCCAAGCTTCTTGCGGAACATAACCGAGCCTGCTGCATCGGCTCCGTGGGCCTGGAACACTGACTTGGCGATATCCAGCCCGATGATGGTAAGCTCGCCCATGGGCGCCTCCCTCGAGTGAAGTTCAACACACCTCACTCTGGCACGTAGATGCCGTCGGGGGGCGTCCACCCCATCACCCTTCTGAGAAGTTGGGAGAGTCCGCTTGTTGGCAATCGGCGCGGGCGGTCCTCTTGGCGGTGCGGCGCCCCCCAGCATCCGTCGCCTAAGTCTCTGAGGCAGGGATACGGCCGATGGTCGCCTTGCTGACACCCAAAACCTTGGCTAGGTGGCGAACGCTTTCGCCATTGGCACGCTGCTGAGCGACGAAGGTGCGCTGAGCGACCGTCAGACAGTGTCGGCGACCCAGCTTGACGCCGCGCGCCTTTGCACGTTCACGGCCCTCCCCGGTGCGCGATCGGATCAACTCGCGCTCGAACTCGGCCAGGCCGCCCAAGACGGTGAGCATCAATCGCCCGTGCGCCGTGGTGGTGTCCGCCCAGGTGTCGCGCAACGATCGAAATTGCGCGCCTTTCTCGGTGAGGGCGGCCAGGACATTAAGCAGATCTCGCGTCGAGCGCGCTAAGCGGTCCAGCCGGGTGACCACCAGCACGTCGCCGGCGGCCAGCAAGGCGATGGCCTTCTTGAGCTGGGTCCGATCGGTCTTGGCCCCGGACGCCGTCTCGCTGAACACCTTCTCGCAGCCGGCCGCCGTAAGTTCGGCGACCTGCGCCGCGGCGCTCTGAACGTCGGTCGAAACTCGTGCATATCCGAAAATCATACGCCTGATTCTGAGACTATAATCTGAGACACGCAAGCCGCTGATATCGTTGGGGCTGTTCAGCGTCTCTTTTTTCAAGAATTGTGAGCCGCCGCAGAAGCGGCGGGGACGTTCCCATGGCGCGGCGAAGCTTGCTCACGGGTGATGAACGGCGTCGGCTGTTCGAGCCTCCGGTCACGGACCGGGAGGTGGCGCGCTGTTACACCTTCTCAGCCGAAGACCTCGAATGGATCGAGGCGCGTCATGGCGCCTCCAATCAGCTGGGTGTCGCGGTTCAAATGGCGCTGTTTCGCCATCCCGGGTTCGGGTGGCGTCTGGGCGAGACCGTGCCGGCCGTCGTGCTGCGTTTCCTGGCCGACCAGGTCCACGTCGCGCCGTCGGCGCTGGATGGCTATGCACGGCGACCGCAGACCCGCCTCACCCATGTTCGACAGCTTCACGAACGATTGGCCTTGCGGCCGTTCAACCGAACCGATCTTCGCCATGCAGTGGAAATCGCCAGCGCCGCGGCGCGGTCTACCGACAAGGGCGGGCCGATCGTCGAGGCGCTGATCGCGGAGCTGCGCCGGCAACGGATTATCCTGCCTCCGGCGGAAACCTTAGAGCGTGTCGGCCTGGCTGGCCGCGCCCAGGCACGGCGCAAGGCGGCCGACGATCTGCTGGCTTCGATCACCCTGTCGCAGTTCGAACGCATCGACCAACTGTTGATCAACGATCCGGCTTTGCGCAAATCGCCGCTGGCCTGGCTGCGGGAAATTCCGGAATCGCCCAGCGCCGCCAGCATGGCTGGCATCACCGAACGACTGGCCTATGTCCGGGCCATCGCTATCGATCCGGCGATCATCAGCAGCATCCACGAGCACCGCTTCGAGCAATACGCCCGCGAGGGGGCGGTCGCCCCGGCTTTCCTGCTGAGCGGGTACAGCGTCGGCCGACGCCGCGCGACTGTCGTGGCACAACTGATCTTCCTGGAAAGCCGCCTGAGCGACGCCGCCGTCGATATGTTCGACAAGATGGTCGGCTCGCTGTTCGCCAAGGGCCGCCGCAGCCGCGAGCGCAAGTACCAGGCTAGCAGCCGCGAGGTCAGCCAGATCATGCGTCTGTTCAGCGGCGTGATCGGCGCCGTTGATCAGGCCCGGGTCGATG
>NCDQ01000575.1 GCA_002280275.1 Caulobacter vibrioides
GGCCGGACTGTTGGGCCATATTCCGCAGGTGGTGCTGATGGACTCCTTCGGCGCTTCAGAGGCGCTCGGCTTCGGCTCTTCGGCCATGACCAAGGACGGTGAGGTCAGGACCGCGACGTTCCAGATCGGCCCCCGGTGCAAGGTCTTCGACGAGGAGGAAAACCTTGTCGAACCCGGCAGCGGAATGGCCGGGATCATCGCCATCGGCGGCCCGATTCCTCTGGGCTATTACAAGGATCCGGAAAAGACCGCCAAGACCTTTCGCACCATCGCCGGCCAGCGCTACTCGATCCCAGGAGACTGGTGCACAGTGGAGGCCGACGGGGCCATGACGCTGCTGGGACGGGGCAGCGCCTGCATCAACACCGCTGGCGAGAAGGTCTATCCCGAGGAGGTCGAGGAGGCCCTCAAGACCCACCCGATCATCGAGGACGCGCTCGTGGTCGGCGTGCCCGACGACAAGTGGGGCCAAGCCGTCACCGGCGTGGTGGTGCTGGCGAGCGGCGTGACGTTCGACGAGGATGATGTACGTCGGCACGTGCGCGCCAGCCTGGCTGGCTACAAGACCCCCAAGCATATCCTGCTGACCCAGGTTCCGTTGCGGGCTTCGAACGGCAAAGCGGACTACAAGACGGTCACCGAGTTCGCGCGACGAGATTTGGGACTGGCCTGAAATTATGAAGACTCAACCCACTGTTCCGCCCGAAATTCACGCCGCCGAAGAGGTCGATGTCGTTGTGGTCGGGGCGGGCTTCACCGGCCTCTACCAACTCCACCGCCTTCGCCAACTGGGGTTCTCGGTGCGGCTGCTTGAGGCCGGCGCCGATCTCGGTGGCATCTGGTACTGGAACTGCTACCCCGGCGCTCGTGTGGACACCCACGTCCCGATGTACGAGTTCTCCAGCGAGGATCTCTGGCGCGACTGGACCTGGACCGAGCGATTCCCAGCCTGGGACGAACTGCGTCGCTATTTCCATTACGTCGATCAGAAGCTCGATCTGAGCCGCGACATCCGATTCAACACCCGAGTCGAAGGCGCAGAGTTCGACCGCGACCGCAACCAGTGGGTGGTCAGCATCCTGGACGGCGGAGCCGTGCGCGCAAGATTCCTGGTGCTCTGCACGGGATTCGCCGCCAAGCCCTATATTCCGGACATCGCGGGGCTGGAGCGGTTCGAAGGCGTCAAACATCACACCGCGTGGTGGCCGCAGGACGGCCTCGACATGACGGACAAGCGCGTCGGCGTGATCGGCACCGGCGCTAGCGGCGTGCAGGTCGTGCAGGAGGCCGCTCGCGTGGCCGCTCAGCTGACCGTCTTTCAGCGTACGCCGATCCTTGCCCTGGCCATGCAACAGTGCAGCCTGGACGAGGCAACCCAGCGCGACATGAAGAGGGATTACCCCGCGCGGTTCGCGCGCCGGCGCGAGAGCTTCGGCGGCTTCGATTTCCACGCCAGCGGCAAGTCCGCGCTTGAGGTCTCTCCGGA
>NCDQ01000576.1 GCA_002280275.1 Caulobacter vibrioides
CACCAGATCGATGGCGGGTGCGCCGTCACGCGTCGCTTCCTTGCGGGCGTCGGCGGTGAAGGTGCTGGTTGTGATGATGAGGCCCTTGTCCGCCCGTCCCACCATGGCACCGCGAAAATCACGCACCACGCCCGGCCCGACGGTGCCTTGCCAGCGCTTGCACTGGAAGATGACCTGAAACGACACCAAGTTCATGCGCAGGATGCCGCTGCCGTCGATGCCCCCGTCGCCGGACCGGCCAGTTACATCCACCTTGGTAAATCCGGATTCCCGCAGCAGGCGCTGGCAGAGGCGCTCGAAGGCATCCGGCTTCATGGCGAGCAGCACGGCGAGCAGGCGGTCGGACCACAAAGGCGGCGGCTCAGACCCCTCGGCGATCTCCTCCCGGTCTTCGGCGATGCCCGACCCCGCCCCTGCCTTGCCCCGGAGCCGTGCCGCGTCCATGACGCTCTTGCGCAGGGTCGGCACGTCCAGCGCCAGCGCGGTGCGGCCCTCTTCGGTCAGCACCCACAGGCCGCGCGAGGGGTTCTCCGCAAAGCCGGCCATCTTCAGATAGGTCCGCGCCCAGGCGATGCGGTCGGCGACCGTGGACACCAGGCTCTTCTTGTAGACCAGGGCCAGCGCCTCCGGGCTCAGCTTGAGCTGCTGTGCCACATGGTCGTTGATCTCGCCGATGGCGCCGGACCCGCCCAGGGCCTCCAGCGCCAGAAGCACGGGACGGAACAGGCTGTCATATTTGGGAATGCTGGTCATGTGCGTCATGGATCGGGTCTCAGGCGGCGCGGCGCAGGGCGTAGGTTTTGCCGTCGGGGGAGGAGACCAGCCCGATGCGGAACAAAGCGAGCAGCACATCGGCCACCTGCGCCCGCACCTTGGGGGCGGGCTTGAAGGTGGCGGCGATGGCGGCGGCGTCCAGCGGGCCGGCAGCCTCGAACAGGGCGGCCATGACCACGGCGGTCTGCGCGCGGTCGTCCTTGGGGAAGGCGAGGCGGGCGCCGGGGGCGGCGTCCGGCGTATCGGACCCGAGATCCGCCTCCAATTGCTCGGCCTTCTCCTTGGCGGAGCCGAAGCGGGGGATCTGATAGTCCGGCCGCAGCCAGCGCACCAGCCCGCGCTTCTCCTCCGCCGCCCGCGCCTTGTTGAGGGCGACGAGGCGGGCCAGCACCTCTTCCTCGGGCAGGTCCACGGGCCAGCCATAGGCGTCCGCCACGGCGGCATCGATCTGGTCGTGCAGTTCCTTGAGGATCAGCACGAGGCCGTCATCGAAGATCCGCCGCTCCTTGGGGTCGAGAT
This sequence comes from Caulobacter vibrioides, assembly GCA_002280275.1. GTDB lineage: Bacteria > Pseudomonadota > Alphaproteobacteria > Caulobacterales > Caulobacteraceae > Caulobacter > Caulobacter vibrioides_A. The sequence continues at coordinate 1,294 of NCDQ01000576.1, forward strand.
CCGCCGGACGGGCACCGGCGCGCAGGCGCTCCAGCACATTATAGAGGCCGGTGAGGGTGAGATGCTCATGGGCCGCCAGCACGCGCTTGCGGTGCGCGTCCAGTTCCTCCGCGAGATCTCGGATCACCGCCTTCTGCGCCTCGGTGGCGGCGGGGAAGGGGAAGGGATCGAAGCAGCGGGACTTCGAGT
>NCDQ01000577.1 GCA_002280275.1 Caulobacter vibrioides
AGGCGCATGCCCATCGCGAGGTCGAGGCCGAAGGTCGGCGTCGCGCAGGCGTCGAGGGCGTCGAGCGTGGGGCCCCCGCGCGCCAACGCCGTGAGCTGGGCCAGATGGGCCGCATGGCCGAGTGCCTGCACCTGCGCGGCGCGGCGGTCGTGTTCGCGCGCGTCCAGCGGCACGAGGGTGGCGCGGGTGGCCGTCCCGAAGCCTGCATCGCCGCCACCGGGGCGGCCTTGATCGAGGTGAAATCCAGCCAGAGTTGTTGTTCCGCGCGCTCACGTGCCAGCGCTGCGAATCGGCCGATCACCTCGACGGTGGTCATCACCGGCGCGCTGAACACCACCACGTCCGCCCAGTGCGCGAGCGCCTCCATCGTCACACTCGACGGATCGGCGGGGTCGTGGCCGCGGACCTCCGCGGCCAGCGCGGGATTCGCCGCGAAGAAGCCGACGAGCCAGCGGCCGTAGCGGCCGGCCGAACCGACGATCGCTACGCGGGCCGCGAAGGGCAGCGTCGAATCGGCGCGCACCGTTGACGCTACAGCGCCCATTCCAGTTGAAGCCACAGCTTCCGGGTGTCGCGGGCGAAGCCGTCGCTCTGGTAGTCGGCAAGCTTCGCCAAGGCGACGAGGCCCGGACGCAGCGTGAGGGCGAGCGACGCATTCCATTCCGTGCCGTAATCGGCGCCGCGGTCCGACTGGAAGTCGTGGCCCATCACCTGCCAGGTCGCGGCCTTGCCGGCCACCGCGAACGCGCCGGCCATCACCGTCGGCCGCCAGTCGCGAAACGCCGCCGGGTCTTCCAGCAGCCCCTTGGCGAGGTTGGTCAGGGGCCCCAGGAACAGGCCGGTGATCTTTCGGCGCGCGGCGAAGGCCAGTGTGTTGTCGAGGATGGGGTGCAGATTGCCCCCCGTGCCAGGTTGCTGCCACTCAGCCCGGCGAGCGTGCGACCATCCTGCCCAGTCGCGGCCGGCCTGATCGCCTGGCAAACGCAGGTGGTGCAGCCCGCGGCGCTCGGCATTTTGGGCGTTTGGGTCCAACGGATCGAGCATCTCGGCAGCTATTCGTGCCGTCGACTTTATGGGCGGGCCGACGCCGGATGGAGCGAGCACGCGACCGCCGATGCCATCGACATCAGTGGTTTTGTGCTGAGCGACGGCACGCGGATTTCGGTGCTGAAGGATTGGGACGATGAAGGTGACAAGGGCGCGTTCCTCCGCGCGGTGCGTGACGGTGGCTGCCGGGTGTTCTCGACCGTGCTCTCGCCTGATTACAACGCGGCGCATGCCGATCATTTGCACATGGATCAGGCCGCCCGAGGCGCAACCGGCTGGCGTTCCTGCCGATAGCCGCAACCATTCGTTAACGATGGCTCGACTTGTCCAGCGATGGAACGCGCCGATTTGGCGGGTAGCGCGGCGGCGATTTTTCGGTACCCCATCGCGGCATGGAACGGACAAAACTCAACGGCCAGATCATCGGCACGC
>NCDQ01000116.1 GCA_002280275.1 Caulobacter vibrioides
GGACCCGACGGTTCCTGGCCAGATCGGGCGTTCTGCAGCCATAATTTGGCCTGGGGGACGCTTCAGGACCTGGCCGCCGACGCCGGGTGGCTCTTAATGGCGAGGACTGCGTGAAGCCTTACATCGAACTCAAGGGCGCCTCGGGCGCCGTTTACCGCTACAAGCTGGCCGAGAACGGCGAACCCGGAACCACAATCGCCGGGAACTTCGTCTATCTCGACGCCAACGGCGCGGTGGTGTTCGCCGGTCAGGCCAACAATCTCGTGGACGCCAAGGCCCGCTGGTCGGAGGCCTATACCCGCCACGGCGCTACGGGCCTGTACACCCGCCTCAACGTCTCGGGAGCCTCGCGCGCCGAGGAGTACTCCGATCTGGTGATCGCGCTTCAGCCTGTGATGAATCAGGCCGACTAGGCTCGCCCGCCGGGCGGTGAGGCGGCTAAGGTCGTGACGCATGCGCCCGGAGATTCTCTTTCCTCTGTTCACCTCGGTTTCCACGCTCAAAGGCGTGGGACCGCGCGTCGCGCCGCTGGTCGAAAAGCTGGCCGGACCGATCGTTCGGGATGTGCTGTTCACTGCGCCGTCAGGCCTGATCCGGCGCACGACCACGACGGTGGACCAAGCCGTCGAGAACCAGGTCCAGACCTTCCTGGTGACGATTGACGGCCATCAGCCACCGCATCGGCTGGGGCAGCCCTGGAAGATCCGAGCCTGGGACGGCACGGGCTTTCTGACCCTGGTCTGGTTCAAGGGACACGGGCCACACCTGGAGCGCCAGCACCCCAAGAGCGCGCGCCGCGCCGTCAGCGGCAAGGTCGAGCGGCCCGAGGGCTTCGCCTCCGAACTGCAGATCGCCCATCCCGACTACATCGTCACCGAGGACAAGGCCGGCGACATCCCCCTGGTCGAGACCGTCTATCCCGCCACGCAGGGCCTGCCCTCGCGGACGTTCCGCAAGTTCGCGCTGGAGTCCCTGGAGCGCGCGCCGGACCTGCCCGAATGGCAGGACGCCGCCTGGCGCGAGCGAGAGAAACTCCCAAGCTGGCGTGAAGCCCTGACGGCACTGCATGCGCCCGCGAACGAAGCCGATCTGTCGCCTCTGGCGCGTCCGCGCCGACGCTTGGCCTATGACGAGCTCCTGGCGCACCAACTGGCGCTGGCTCAGCGCAAGGCCGCCCGCCGCTCATACCCGGGACCGCGCATTCCGGCGGGTCCTTTGTCCGAGGCGGCGGAAAAGGCTCTGCCCTTCAAGCTCACCGGCGCGCAAATCCGGGCTCTGTCCGAGATTCGAGGTGATCTGGCGTCCGGCGAACGGATGAGCCGATTGCTGCAGGGCGACGTCGGCTCCGGCAAGACGGTGGTCGCCATGCTGGCCATGGCGGACGCCGCCAGCGCCGGGCTGCAGTCGGCCCTTATGGCCCCCACCGAGATCCTGGCGCGCCAGCACTTCGAGACCATCGCCGCGCCGCTGGAGGCCTTGGGCCTGTCGGTGATCCTGCTCACGGGCCGCGACAAGGGCGCCGGCCGCGCCGCCAAGCTCGCCGGCCTCGCCTCGGGAGCGCATCATATCGCCGTTGGCACCCACGCCCTCTTCCAGGACGACGTCGCCTTCAAGGCCCTGGCCTTGACCATCATCGACGAGCAACACCGCTTTGGCGTCAACGAGCGCCGCCGCCTGCAGGATAAGGGCGAAGGGGTGCACCTTCTGGCCATGTCCGCGACGCCGATCCCCCGCACGCTGGAACTGACTGTGTTTGGCGACCTCGACGTCTCGCGCATCGACGAGAAGCCGCCGGGCCGCACGCCGGTGGCCACCCGCGCCGCGCCCACGCCTCGGGTCCCTGAGATCGTCGAGCGCCTGCGGGGCGCCATCGCTGGCGGGGCCCAGGCCTTCTGGATCTGTCCGCTGGTGTCGGAGTCCGACAAGCTCGACCTGCGCGCCGCCGAGGACCGCGCCGCTGACCTCGCCCAACATCTGCCGGGCGTAGGCCTCGTCCACGGCCAGATGCCGCCGGCCGAGAAGGACGCGGTTATGCAGCGCTTCGTCGACGGCGAGGTGAGCGTCCTGGTCGCCACCACGGTGGTCGAGGTCGGCGTGAACGTGCCTAACGCCAGCATCATGGTCATCGAGCATGCCGACCGGTTTGGCTTGGCCCAGCTGCACCAACTGCGCGGACGGGTTGGCCGGGGCACGCGCGAGAGCTCTTGCGTGCTGCTCTATGACCCGCCGCTGTCGGAGGTGGCCCAGCAACGGCTGGACATCCTGCGGCGCAGTGATGACGGCTTCGAGATCGCCGAGAAGGACCTGGAACTCCGCGGCGGCGGGGATCCGCTGGGCCTGAAACAGAGCGGCTTCCCGGCCTATCGCCTCGCTGATCCCGTGGCGCACCGCGATCTGATCGCTGTCGCCGCCGACGACGCCCGCCTCATCCTGGCCCGCGATCCTGATCTCACCTCACCGCGGGGCCAAGCCTTGCGCGCGCTGCAGGAACTGTTCGACTGGAAGCCGACCTCGGCGCTGAACGAGGCCGGTTAGGCGAAGCGGTCAGTGAGCCGCTGCGCCCTTGCGGTGATGCCAAAGGTGCATGACGCCCGCCAGCACGCCGCCGATGGCCAGACCGACGACGGCGGAGCCCAGAGCGAAGGCCAGCCAGCCCGTCAGGCCGCCCACGACCGGCGCCTGACCGGCCCAATGCGAAAGACCCTCCACCCAGTGCGGGATGGGCGTCAGGTGGAAGTGTTCCAAGCCGTGAACGATGATGCCGCCGCCGACCCACAGCATGGCCGCCGTACCGATGACGGTCAGAGCCTCCATGGTGACCGGCATCGCCTTGACCAGGCCCCGACCCAAAGCCTGTGAGCCCTTGTTCTGACGACGGGACAGGTGAAGACCAATGTCGTCCATCTTCACGATCAGCGCCACCGCGCCATAGACCGCCACGGTCAGCAGCACCCCGACCAAGGCTAACGCCCCAGCCTGCATGGGCAGGCTGAGATGCGCCACCTCAGCCAGAGCAATCGCCATGATCTCGCCCGACAGGATCAGGTCGGTGCGGATCGCGCCGTCGACCTTCTGCTTCTCGAGCGCAGGACCGCTCAACGCCAGTTCCTCGATCGCTTCGCCCTCGGCCTGGGGCGTAAACGCCTCCAGCACTTTCTCCGCCGCCTCGAAAGCAAGGTAGGCCCCGCCAACCATCAGGATCGGTGTCACCGCCCAAGGCGCGAAGGCCGATAGCAGCAGGGCCCCAGGCAGCAGGAAAATCAGCTTGTTGCGCAGCGAGCCCACCGCGATCTTCCAGACGATCGGCAACTCCCGATCGGGCGTGAAGCCCATGGCGTAGCCGGGGCATCGTCAACCACCACACCGACGGCCTTGGTGCCGGCCTTCCCGGCGGCGGCGCCGACGTCGTCCAGCGAGGCGGCGGCGAGCTTGGTGATGGCCGCGACGTCATCGAGCAGCGCGGCGAGGCCGGAGGGCATGGGAGATCCTGTTTCAAGCGCGTGAGAGCACCGTGGGTAAGGCGCGCCGGCTCCGCCGTAAAGTGGGGAGGCTCTTGCGTGACGCTGGGTGAAGACGGGAACCATCCCGCCATGGACGTCGCCACAGCCCTTGACCTGCTCGCCCCGCGCCTGTCGCCCTCAGCAACAGGAGCCCGTAACGCGCGACGGCTGTCAGGCGGCGCAAGCCTTGAGACCTGGGCCTTCGATCTGAGCGACGGCACGCCCTTGATCCTGCGTCGCCGCCCGGACGGCGCCCTGCCCCGCGAGACGGCTTTGCCCTTGGCGTCCGAAGCCGCCCTGATCCGCGCCGCTGGCGCCGCGGGCGCGCCGACCCCAGGCGTCGCCCATATCTGTGAGCCTGAGGACCATCTCGGCGAGGCCTATGTCATGCGCCGGCTCGAGGGTGAAACCCTGGGTCGTCGCATCGTCCGGGATGAGGCCTTCGCGGCGATCCGGCCGGGGCTCGCCCGCCGCTGCGGCGAGGTGCTGGCCCAGATCCACGCCACCCCGACCGATCACCTGCCGCCGCTGGCGACTTCGGATGCGCGCGGCGAACTAGCCCGCTACGAGGGTGTCTATCGGGATCTTGGTGCGCAGCGGCCGATCCTGGAGGCCGCGTTCCGGTGGCTTGAGGCCATTGCGCCGTCACCGCCCGAACGGCCCGTACTGGTCCATGGCGACTTCCGAAACGGCAACCTGATGATCCATCCGGACCGGGGCCTCGTGGGCGTGCTCGACTGGGAGCTGGCCCATCTGGGCGACCCAGCTGAGGACCTGGGATGGATCTGCGTCAACTCGTGGCGGTTCGGGGAATGGCGAAAGCCAGTGGGCGGCTTTGGCGACTACGCCGAGCTGCTGGCGGGCTATGGCGGTGAGATCGTGCCAGACCGGGTCCGGTTCTGGCAGGCGCTCGGCTCGCTGAAATGGGCGGTGATGTGTCTGATGATGTACCAGAGCTTCGCCACCGGCGCGGACCGCTCCATCGAGCGCGCCATGATCGGGCGGCGCACCAGTGAAGCCGAGATCGACCTCGTGACCTTGATGGAGCAAGCGGCGTGATCACCCATCCGCAGGTCGCCTGGGTGGGGATGGACGAGGAGCAGGCCCGGCGCACGGCGTTCGACACCGCGGCCAGCGCCTCGTCCTGGCCGGAGGCCGAGCATGGCGCGAGGCTCGAAGCCGAGGCCACCGAACGCCTGGTGGGCTTGTTAGGCGAAACGGGTGACGCCGAAACGCTCACCGCACGGCTCTGTGAAGCACTGGAAGCTGGCCGGCTCGCGCCGCTGGACACTCGGGTCCTGGCGCATCTTCGAGAGACAGCGATCGCCCAGATCGCGATCGACCAGCCGCAGTACGGGGGCCTAGCCGCCTTGCTCGACGCCGGCGGTCGGGCTTAAGGGCCGACCGATCCTGGCCTCGGCGCGCGCCAGGGCGTCGGCCTCGATGTCGGCGTAGAACAGGTTGAACGCGTCGACCTTGCGCCGATCCGCCCACGACCCGGTGTCGCGGAGTGCATTGGACTTGGGCCGGCTGGTGCGCAGCAGCCCATTCTCGCATCGCGCCGAGACCTGGCGCTGCAGGAAGGCCGGGCGGGCGCCCCAGTCGAGGGCCGGCGCGCGCTCGGTCGTCACCGCGCCCAGCAGCGGGTTGAAGCACAACGGCTGACGATGCTCGAGGTTCACCAGCTGGTCCGCCCCGTCCCAGACCAGGGAGCGTCCGATCAGCTCCTGCGCCGCGCGGAAGTCTCCTTCCTGCGCAGAGGCCCAGGCGGCGACGCAGCCGGTCCGTCCACGGTCCCGACAGGCGGCCAAGGGCGCGCCCGCGCCGTACTCGTCAGCGGGGACGATGGTTTCGATCAGATAGGCCGCCACCAGGCGGCGCTTGAGGTCGGGCTTGCCGGCGATCTCCTCGCGCAGCAACCGCGCGACCATCGAGCCGCCCTGCTCCACCCCGACGATCACAAAGGGGCGGTCCTGACCGTAGCGCGAGACATAGGCGCGGAAGGCCTGAAGCACGTCGCCATAGGCGAAGCGGCGCGCGTCACGGGCGTCATCGCGCAGGGTTAGGTAGGTGTAGAGGCTGGCCTGGCGATAGCGCGGGGCGAACAGCCGACCGACGCGCTCGAACGGTCCGGCGTAGTTGGGCAGCACCACCCTCGCCAGGAAGCGCTGGGCCTTGGGCTGGTCTATGCCGCCATTCCAGTCACGCCCACCGTCAAAGCTGGTGGGATGGACGAAGAACACGTCGACCGGCGGGTCGCCCGCGCTCGGAGCCTCCGCCTTGGCCGGAAGCAGGGCCCAGGCCTCGCGCTTGCCGTAGTCCGGCGCGGGCGGCGGCTTATAGGTCAGGAACGGGATTTTGGGATCCAGCGCGTTGCTGAGGATGTCGTAGCGCCAGATAAAGGCGGCGGCGAGGATCAGCGCCACGAACAGCGCCGCCCCCGCGAAAATCCAGCGCTTAAAGCCTGTGAACGAACCGCCCATGCGCCTGGGTTACACCAAGCCTTATGCGGCTTTAAGCCCCTTCCTGGCCAATGATGGCGACCGAGCAGACATTGCTGGCCGGCGCGCCGCCCAGGTTGTGGGTCATGCCGAAAACCGGGTTAGCCAACTGGCGCTCGCCGGCGCGACCTTGGAGCTGCAGGTACATCTCGTAGAGCATCCGCAGGCCAGACGCGCCGATCGGGTGACCGAAGCACTTCAGACCGCCATCGATCTGGCACGGCACGCCGCCGTCGGCGTCGTAGAAGCCGTCCAGCACGTCGCGCCAGCCCTGCCCCTCCGGCGAGATGAAGAGGTCTTCCATCGTCACCAGCTCGGTGACCGAGAAGCAGTCGTGCACCTCCATCATCGAGATCTGCTCGCGCGGACGCTCGATGCCGGCCTCGCGATAGGCCTTGCCGGCGGCGATACGGGCGGTGTGGAAGTGGCTGCCGTCCCAGCCGTTGTACTGGCTCTCGTAACCGTTCGAGACCGACAGCTGCAGGGCCTTGACCGTGACCAGATCGTGCTTGCCCAGGGCCCGGGCGATCTCCGGCGTGGTGACGATGGCGGCCGCTGCGCCATCCGACACGCCACAACAATCAAACAGCCCCAGCGGTTCGGCGATCAAAGGCGCGTTCAGCGCCTGCTCCTCGGTGATCGGCTTGCGCAGGTGGGCCTTGGGGTTCTTGGCGCCGTTGGCGTGGCTCTTGACCGAGACATGGGCGATGGCGCGCTTGAGGTCTTCTTTGGAGACGCCATGCTTGGCGCGGTAGGCGCTGGCCAGCTGCGCGAAGTTCCCGGGCGCAGAGCCGTTCGGCATCACCTGCGGGCTGAGCGTGCCGGGATTGGCGACCGGCAGGCCGCCATAACCGGTGTCCTTCAGCTTCTCGACGCCGACCGCCAGAGCGATGTCGGCCGCGCCGGCCGCCACGGCGTAGACCGCGCCGCGGAAGGCTTCAGAGCCCGAGGCGCAGAAGTTCTCGACCCGGGTGACGGCGATGTTGGGCAGACGCAGGGCGATCGACAGCGGCGTGCCGCCCTTGCCCGAGCCGATCTCGTCGATGTGGGTCGAAAACCAGGCGGCGTCCAGTTGGGTCGGCTCGATGCCGGCGTCCTGCATGGCCTCCAGATAGGCTTCGACCATCAGGTCGTCAGGGCCGGCGTCCCAGCGCTCGCCGAACTTGCTGCAGCCCATCCCGAGAATGGCGACCTTGTCGCGGATACCTTGAGGCATGTCGGTCTCCCTATTCGGCGGCTTGAGAGGTTTGCGCGGCGATGGCGGCCCGGTCGGGCGTCGCCTTCCAGAAGTAGCGGACGAAGCCGCGCTTCTCGTCGACCTCCTTGATGCGGAACACCATCCGCACCGGCAGGCCGGTCTCGACGTCGCCCGGAGACACGTCGGTGATGTCCATCATGATCCGGCCGCCGCCCTCGAAGACGACCATGCCGTAGTGGTTCGGCGGGGCCATAGAAAACGTCAGATAATCAGCCGAGTAGCTGAGAATGCTCGCACGCCGCTCGGCGAATTTGTACGGCTCTTGGGTGTCGACGGCGGGGTTGTTCGGCGCCACCGAGATGCGGGTGCGCGGGAACTGGACGACGCCCGTCTCACGACAGCGACCGCCCACAAGGCCCAGGATCATGTCCTCGTTGCGGTAGAGGGTGGTCAGAGCCGTCTTGTTATCCTTCTCGGCCCGCATGCCCTTGTCCCAGTCAACAAGGCCATTGAAGGTCAGGAATTTCAGATAGTTGTTCTCGATTTCTCGATCAGCCAGAGACCCGGTCACGCCGCGCGCCGGGCGGGTCCCTTCGCCCGTGGCCCGGAACACCAAGGCCTCGGCGCCTTGGCCGAACTGAGCGACCAGGATGACCTCGCCGGCCTTGGCCTGCTCCAGCGCATGGGCCAGCATGATCGGGCCGTGCGCGCAGCCGGCCTCGCCCATAACGGCGGCCAGGTTGTCGCGGACCGCTTCAGGCCTGATCCCGACCGACTTGGCCACGGTGGCGGCCATGCCGGCAAATGTTGACGGGAAACAGAAATGATCGATATCAGAAGCGCTTAGGCCAGAAACCTCAAGCGCCTTGCGGATCGCCGGCGGGACCAGCTTGACGATGCCCTCGTCGCGGATCCACCGCTCTTCCCAGTAGTAGTCAAAGCCGCCGTCATCGCCCCGGAAGTGGTCGACAAAGTCATCGGTGACGCTCCCGCGCCCCAGGAACTCGGCTGCGCCGGGCCCCTCAGAAATCACGAAGGCGGCCGCGCCGTCGCCGAAGTCCAGCTCCTGGGCCGAGACCGCGCGGGCCTTGCGGTGCTCACCCACCGCGACCAGTGCGGTTCCGCCGGCGGCGAGCGCTTGGCCCAGCGCCGTCAGCCCGCAGCGCTGCGAGCCCGTCACGTCACTGGCTGTGATCGACTTCTCAAGGGTGAGCGCCGCCGACACGATCCCCGCGTTCAGGCGGTCGGCGAAGGGCGCCGTCGTCGAGGCGAAATAGAGGCTCTCGATCTGCGAGCGATCATCGTCGGGCCCGAGCGCGTCGCGCGCCGCCTCGACCGCCATGGTCAGGGCGTCCTCGTCCCAGTTGGCCATGGACCGCTCGCCCTTGCCCTTGGCCTTGAGGTTCGGCGCGACCCAGGCGTTGGCCTCGGTGACGGCCTTGCGGCTCAAACGCAGTCGCGGCGCATAGGCGCCCCAGGCGGCGATGCCGACCATGTCTCGCTCCCTGACTGCCGGGCTCTTCCCGACTTATCGGCGGTCAGATTACGCTCGCGGAAATGGACGGCAACCGTGCCCCGACGTTAGCGGAGCGCGCTCAGCGGTAGGGATCGTCGGTGTTAAGATAGCCGGCCACATAGTCGGCCACGCCGTCTTCCAGCGCGGTCATCGGGGCGTTGTAGCCGGCGGCGCGCAGCCGGCTCATATCGGCCTGGGTATAGTATTGGTACTTGCCGCGCAGCACCTCGGGCATGTCGATATAGGTGATGTCGGGCGCACGGCCCGCCGCCTCGAAGGTGGCGACGGCGAGATCGCGGAACGAACGCGCCTGACCCGAGCCGAGGTTGAAGACGCCGTTCACGGCGGGGCTCTTGGCCAGCCAGGCGACGACGTCGACCACGTCGCGGACATAGACGAAGTCGCGCAGTTGGCCGCCGTCCTCGTAGTCCGGATGATGCGACTTGAAGAGCTTCACGCCCTCGCCGGCCGCGATGCGCGGCCAGATCTGAGCGACGACCGACTTCATGCCGCCCTTGTGGTCCTCGTTGGGGCCATAGACGTTGAAGAACTTCAGGCCCGCCCACTGCGCCGGCGCGCGGCCGCGCTGGGCCTCGCGCACCGCATAGATGTCGAACAGAGCTTTCGACCAGCCATAGGCGTTCAGCGGACGCAGAGCCTGCAGCGAGGCCAGATCGTCCTTGCCGTCAAAGCCGAGAGCGCCGTCGCCATAGGTGGCGGCGGACGAGGCGTAGATCAGGCGCTTGCCTTGCTGGGCGCACCAGTCCCACAGGTCGCGCGACAGCACGAAGTTGGACTGCACAATCTTGTCGGCGTCGACCTCGGTGGTCGAAGACACCGCGCCCATGTGCACCACCAGCTCAACCTCGGCGCCGCGCTTGGCGAGCCAGTCGAACAGCTGCTCGGGCGCGACGAAGTCGGCGATCGGATGCTTGGCGATGTTGCGCCACTTGCCGCTGGCCGCATCGCGCAGGCGATCGCAGACCACGACATCTAAAGCCGGGTCCTCGCAGAGCCGCGCGACGATGTTCGAACCGATGAAGCCGGCGCCGCCGGTGACCAGGACGATGCGGCGGCTCATGCTCAGGCCGCCTTGGTCAGGGCGTCGTAGCGCAGCAGGTTAGCGACCAGGGCCTCGAACTGGTTCATCGGCACCATGTTCGGGCCGTCGGACGGCGCGTTATCGGGATCGGGATGGGTTTCGATGAAGACGCAGGCCACGCCGACGGCGACGGCGGCGCGGGCCAGGGTCGGGACAAACTCGCGCTGGCCGCCCGAGGACGTCCCCTGGCCGCCAGGCTGCTGGACGCTGTGGGTCGCGTCGAACACCACGGGGCAGCCGATTTCCTTCATGATCGGCAACGAGCGCATGTCGCTGACCAGGGTGTTGTAGCCGAACGAGGCGCCGCGCTCGCAGGCCATGACGTTGGGATTGCCCGCGCCCGTGACCTTGGCGATCACGTTCTTCATGTCCCAGGGCGCCAGGAACTGGCCCTTCTTGATGTTGATCGCGCGGCCAGTGTTGGCGGCGGCGACCAGCAGGTCGGTCTGGCGGCACAGGAAGGCCGGGATCTGAATGACGTCGACCGCCTCGGCCACGATCGGACAGTGGCTGGTCTCGTGCACGTCGGTCAGGGTCGGCAGGCCGGTGACCTCGCGGATCTCCTGGAAGATCGCCAGGCTGTCCTTCAGGCCGATGCCGCGCTGGGCGCTGGCCGACGTGCGGTTGGCCTTGTCGTACGAGGTCTTGTAGATCAGACCCACGCCCAGGCGCTCGGCGATCTCCTTCAACGCATGGGCCGTTTCCAGCGCGTGCTGGCGGCTTTCCATCTGGCAGGGGCCGGCGATGATCGACAGCGTCTCGCCGTTGCCGATGCGAACGGGCGCGCCGGTCGGAGTCTTGATCTCGACGACGGCGTTGGGGGCGACGGCTTTCGGCTGATCCACGGCGGCAATTCCAGCGTATTAGGGCTTCGGGCGCCCCAGAGGTGACCCTTGGGACGAGACGGTGCAAGTGCGGAACGACTCTGGCGACAGCAAGGCGGGCTCTGGCGCCGTCATCGTGTGGTTTCGCAAGGACCTGCGCATAGCCGACAATCCGGCCCTGCGCCATGCCGCGTTGACCGGACGTCCGGTGATCTTGCTCTACATCCTCGACGAGACGCCCGGCGTGCGCCCCATGGGCGGCGCGTCGCGGTGGTGGCTGGACAAGTCGCTAAAGAGCCTCGCCCAAGACTTTGAGAAACTTGGCAATCGACTCGTCCTGCGCAAAGGCGTGGCCGCTCGTGTCCTCACCGATCTTATCGCAGAGACCGGGGCGGACGCGGTGGTTTGGAACCGGCTCTATGATGAGGCCGGCATCGCGCGCGACAAGGCGATCAAGGCTGAGCTCAAGGACAAGGGCGTTGATTGCCAGAGCTTCAACGCCGGCCTGCTGAACGAGCCCTGGACCGTCCAGAACGGTTCGGGCCAGCCCTACAAGGTCTTCACGCCCTACTGGCGGGCGGCGCGCGAGCGCCTTGGGTCCGTCGAGGTCGCTCCCGCACCCACTCATGTGACCGCGCCGTCCAGGCTTCCACGGACCGAGAGCCTGGGCGACTGGGGGCTACATCCGACCAAGCCGGATTGGTCCAAGGGTTTCGACCTCTGGACGCCCGGCGAGGCCGGCGCCACCGCCCGCCTCGACGCGTTCCTGCAGGGGCCCATCGCCGGATACGGCGACCAGCGCGACATTCCGAGCGTAGAAGCAACCTCCAAGCTCTCCCCACACCTGCACTTTGGCGAGATCGGCCCGCGTCAGGTCTGGCTGGCGACCCGCAATGCGGCGGACCAGGGCGACATTCCTGGCGCCGAAGCCGACAAGTTCCTGTCCGAGATCGGCTGGCGCGAGTTCAACCATTCGATCCTGTTCCATTGGCCGCACATGCCGAGCCGCAACTTCAAGCCCGAGTTCGACGCCTTTCCCTGGGTCCAGGACGACGCGGCGCTGCGCGCCTGGCAGACCGGCCAGACCGGCGTGGGCCACCGGCTTTATGCACAATCGCGTGCGCATGATCGTCGCCTCGTTCCTGATCAAGCACCTGATGATCGATTGGCGCGAGGGCGAGGCCTGGTTCTGGGACACGCTGCTGGACGCCGATCTGGCCAACAACGTCGGCAATTGGCAGTGGACTGCGGGCAGCGGCGCGGACGCCTCGCCCTACTTCCGGATCTTCAATCCCATCGCCCAGGGCGAGAAATTCGACCCCAAGGGCGCCTATGTGCGGCGCTGGGTTCCGGAACTTCGTAACGTCTCGGACGATGTTATCCACAAGCCGTGGACCAAGCCCCTGCATCTGCCGGCGGGCGCCAAACGTGTCTATAGCCGACCGATCGTCGACCACGCCAAGGCGCGGGCGCGGGCGCTAGAGGCCTATCATAGCCTCTAGCCGCGCGCGGGGTTTACGATCCGGTCGCCAACGGCCTTAACTGGTGTGTAACCGCATGCGAGATCCCGCCTTGCAAACCGCGCTCTGGAACGACCCTGATCTGCGAACCGCGCCTACGGCGTTTCGCGCGGCCCTGCGCGTCATCGATGGCAATTGGGACGCCGGCTCGATCACCTGGATCCTTCCGACCGGCAAGGTCTTCAAGGTCACGGGGCCAAACCCTGGTCCCGACGCAACGCTTAAGGTCAATGATTACAACTTCATGCGCCGGGCTTTTACGTCCGGCGCGATCGGCTTCGCCGAGGGTTTCATGGCCGGCGAATGGGAGACGCCCGACCTGTCGGCCGTGTTGGAAGCGTTCTCGCTGAATTTTGACAAGCTGGGCGCACTGGTGTCGGGCAATCCGCTGATGCGGGCCCTTCACGGCCTCTACCATCTCCTGCACCGCAACAGCCGCTCGGGCTCGAGAAAGAACATCCACGCCCACTATGATCTGGGGAACAGCTTCTACTCGCAGTGGCTGGACCCGACGATGACCTATTCCTCGGCGCTCTACGAACGGCCCGGCCAGTCGCTGCCGGAGGCCCAACGCGCCAAGTATGCGGCCCTGGCGCGCACGATCGACCTGGCGCCGGGCAAGCATGTGCTTGAGATCGGCTGCGGCTGGGGCGGCTTCGCCGAGTTCGCCGCCAAGGAGGTCGGGGCCAAGGTCACCGGCATCACCATTTCCCAAGCCCAGTACGATTTCGCCCGCAAGCGACTGTTCGAACAGGGCCTTTCCGAAAAGGCCGACATCCGGCTCGTCGACTACAGAGACGTCGAAGGCCGCTATGACGCGGTCGCCTCGATCGAGATGTTCGAGGCGGTGGGCGAGGAGTATTGGCCGGCCTATTTCACGAAGGTGCGCGATGTGCTCGTCCCCGGCGGCCGGGCGGGCCTGCAGATCATCACGATCCGCGACGAACTGTTCGACGAGTATCGCGGCCAGACCGACTTCATCCAGCGCTACATCTTCCCAGGCGGGATGCTGCCCAGCGAGGCGCGCCTGAAGGAAGAGACTGAGCGCGCTGGCCTGGAATGGAGCGATCTCAAGCGCTTCGGCCAAAATTATGCCGACACCCTGGCCGAATGGGCGCGCCGCTTCGAAGCGGCCTGGAGCGAGATCCGCAAGGATGGGTTCGACGAGCGCTTCCGGCGCCTGTGGCGGTTCTATCTGAGCTATTGCGAAGCCGGGTTCCGGACCGAGCGGACCAACGTGATCCAGTTGGGCCTAAGTCGAGCGTAGTTGGTGAGCCTTTTGGCTCAACATCTCGATCCGGCGCCTTGTGGATAAGGACCTAAACGCCTCAAGACACAGACGCTTTGCTCGCCCACATCTTGCGCCTTCAGGAAAACTGGGGTTGCGCACGGGCTGCGCGACACGATCTACCAGCGATCCGAAATCTGCCCCAAGGCTCGCCATGTCCGTCCTGCCCAGCGTCCTCGACGCGATCGGAAATACCCCCCTGATCCGCCTGGCCCGCGCAAGCCAGATCACGGGCTGCGAGATCCTGGGCAAGGCGGAGTTCATGAACCCGGGACAGTCGGTGAAGGACCGCGCCGCCCTCGCGATCATTCGCGACGCGGAGGCCAAGGGTCTGCTGAAGCCCGGCGGTCGCATCGTCGAGGGCACGGCGGGCAACACCGGCATCGGCCTGGCCATGGTCGCCTCGGCGCTGGGCTACAAGACGACCATCGTCATCCCGCGCACCCAGAGCCAGGAGAAGAAGGACGCCATCCGCCTGCTTGGCGCCGAACTGGTCGAGGTGGACGCCGTCCCGTACTCCAACCCCGACAACTATGTCCGCTATTCCGGGCGCTTGGCCGAGGCACTCGCCAAGACCGAACCGAACGGCGTGATCTGGGCCAACCAGTTCGACAACACAGCCAACCGCGATGCGCACTATCGCACCACAGGCCCGGAAATCTTCGAACAAACAGGCGGTAAGGTCGACGGCTTCATCTGCGCCGTGGGCTCGGGCGGCACGCTGGCCGGCGTCGCCGCAGCGCTGCGTGAGCGCAAGCCCGGCGTCAGGATCGGTCTGGCCGATCCCTACGGCGCAGCGCTTTACGCCTGGTACAAGGACGGTGAACTGAAATCGGAAGGCTCCTCGATCAGCGAAGGCATCGGCCAGGGTCGGATCACGGCCAATCTCGAAGGTCTGACGATCGACGATCCGTTCCGCGTCTCCGACGAGGAGATGCTCGAAGTGCTCTATGACCTCGTGCAGCATGAAGGCCTGTGCCTGGGCGGATCGGCCGGGATCAATGTCGCCGGCGCGATCAAGTTGGCCAAGGCGATGGGGCCGGGCCACACCATCGTGACCGTGCTGTGCGACCACGGCTCACGCTACCAGTCCAAGCTCTTCAATCCCGCCTTCCTTAAGGAAAAGGGTCTGCCGACGCCGCCCTGGATGTAGCTTGCGATCAGGGCGCGCGAGGGCGATGTTGCCCGCCCCGCAACGTGGCGAGTCAGACCCCGAAAGGCGCCCCATGAGCACCCCGTCCGATCCGCTGGTCTCCACCGCCTGGTTGGCTCAGCATCTCGACGCTCCCGACGTGCGCGTGGTCGACGCTTCCTGGCACATGCCCGCCGCCCAGCGCGACCCGCACCAGGAGTTCCTGACGGCGCACATTCCGGGCGCGGTGTTCTTCGACATCGACGAGATCGCCGACGAGACCAGCGACCTTCCCCACATGATCCCGACGCCGACCAAGTTCGCCTCGCGGGTCCGCAAGCTGGGGCTGGGCGATGGCTCGCGCATCGTCGTCTATGACAGCGCGGGCATCCTGCCGGCCGCCCGCGTGTGGTGGCATTTCCGGGCGATGGGTCACGAGGACGTGGTCGTGCTGGACGGCGGGCTTCCCAAATGGATCGCCGAGGGCCGTCCGATCGAGGATGGCCCCGCCATGCCGCAGGAGCGGCATTTCACGCCGCGCTATCAGGCCGACGTTTATCGCTCGCTGGAGCAGATGCGCGACATCGTGGCCACGGGTCGCGAGCAGATCATCGACGCGCGCGCCGCAGGACGGTTCGAAGGCGTCGATCCTGAGCCCCGCGCAGGCCTCCGCGGCGGCCACATGCCCGGCGCCCGCAACATCCCTCTGTCGGCCCTGATCGCGCCGGATGGGACCATGCTGTCGGCGGAGAAACTGAAGCCTGTTTTCGAGGCCGCCGGCGTGGATGTGGCCGCCG
>NCDQ01000578.1 GCA_002280275.1 Caulobacter vibrioides
AATAGGCCCGGCCGCACATGCCGTAGTTGCCGGCGCCGAAGCTGCCGCCGATCAGGATGGTGATCTTGGGTACGCTGGCGGTGGCGACGGCGGTCACGAGCTTGGCGCCATGCTTGGCGATGCCCTCGGCCTCGTATTTGCCGCCGACCATGAAGCCCGAGATGTTCTGCAGGAACAGCAGCGGGATCTTCCGCTGGCAGGCCAGTTCGATGAAGTGGGCGCCCTTCTGGGCGCTCTCGGAGAATAGCACGCCGTTGTTGGCCAGGATGGCGACCGGCATGCCCCAGATGTGGGCGAAGCCGCAGACGAGCGTCGCGCCGTACAGCGACTTGAACTCGTGGAACTCGGACCCGTCCACCAGCCGGGCGATGACCTCGCGCACGTCATAGGGGGCGCGCACGTCCTGAGGCACGACGCCGTATAGCTCCTCCGGCGCGTACTTCGGCGGCTGGACGGCGGCGAGGTTGATCGGCGGAAGGGTCTGCGGCGGCAGGGTCGAGACGATGTCGCGGACGATGGTCAGGGCGTGTTCGTCATTGTCGGCGACGTGATCAACGACGCCCGACTTGCGGCCATGGGTGTCGGCGCCGCCCAGTTCCTCGGCCGAGATGACCTCGCCCGTCGCGGCCTTCACCAGCGGCGGCCCGGCCAGGAAGATGGTGCCCTGGTTCCTGACGATGACCGTCTCGTCGGACATGGCGGGGACATAGGCGCCGCCCGCCGTGCACGACCCCATGACGCAGGCGATCTGGGGAATGCCCTTGGCGGACATATTGGCCTGGTTGAAGAAGATGCGGCCGAAATGGTCGCGATCGGGAAACACCTCGGCCTGGTGCGGCAGGTTGGCCCCGCCGGAATCGACCAGATAGACGCAGGGCAGATGGTTCTGCTCGGCGATCTCCTGCGCCCGGAGGTGCTTCTTGATCGTCATCGGAAAATAGGCGCCGCCCTTCACCGTCGGGTCGTTGCAGACGATCATGACCTGACGGCCCGACACGCGGCCAACGCCAGCGATCATGCCCGCGCCGGGCGCGCCGTCCGGCTGATCCGCCGTTCCGTACATGCCGTTGGCGGCCAGCTGGCCGATCTCCAGGAAGGGCGAGCCGGGATCCAGCAGCCGCTCGACCCTATCCCGCGGCAACAGCTTGCCGCGCGAGACATGCCGATCCCGCGCCCGTTCGTCGCCGCCCAGACCCGTTCGGGCGACGTCGGCGCGCAAAGTATCGACGAGGGCGCGGTTGTGCGCGGCGTTGGCCTTGAACGCCTCGCTTTCGACGATCAGGCTCGACTGAAGGACAGGCGCGCTCATGCTCCCAACAGCTCCCGGCCGATCAGGAAGCGACGGATCTCGTTCGTCCCCGCGCCGATGTCATACAGCTTGGCATCGCGGACCAGTCGTTCGACCGGCCATTCCTTGGTGTATCCCGCGCCGCCCAGGGCCTGGACGGCCTCCAGCGACACCTTCACCGC
>NCDQ01000579.1 GCA_002280275.1 Caulobacter vibrioides
CGAACAAGTAGTCGTGCGTCGCCCAGAACTCGCGATCGGCGTGCGCCAGGTACCGCTTGTCACCCGTCGCCTTGGACAGAGCCGTCCAGGCCGGCGGCGCCATGAAGATCGCGTCGCTCCAGCACCAGCGGGCCTGACAGTAAGGGTCTCCCTTGGCCGGCTTGGGTTCGAAGTCCAGCGACACCGTCGAGGGGTTGGCCAGCACCGCCTCAAAGCGGCTCTTGATGGGGTCAAGCTTGGACGGGTCGTTCGTGCGGTTCGCCGCCCAGATCCACACCGCGCCTATGGCGTCGGCGTCCGCATGGCGGGGGCGATGGTCAAAGCCCCACTGCTGGGACTCGCCGTGCGCGAGGACGGCGCGGGTCAGATAGGGGTCCTGGGTCGCGTCGGCGAAGGTGTGGAGGCCGATGAAGAACGCCGCCTGCACCCAGTCGCGGGGCGCTTCGGTGTCCTTTCGAAACGACGTGACCGGCACGTAGTCGAAGTTGTCCATGTGGGCCAGTTGCCAGCCGGCCACCTTTCGCGCGGCCGCGTCCACCGAGGCGGCGGAGACACGCGCCGGCGCCGTTTTCGGCGCGGCGGAGGCTTGCGCCCCGGAGCCGGCGACCAGAGCAGCGACAAGCGCAGCGGTCAGAACCTTGAAGGTCATCTTGGGCCTCCCCTACGCGCCCGCGCCCAAATCGGACACGGCCAGAACGTCCATGTCGTCGAACTCGAGGTTCTCACCGCCCATGGACCAGACAAAACTGTAATTCGCGGTGCCGACGCCGCTGTGGATCGACCAACTGGGCGAGAACACCGCCTCGCCATCGTCCATGAACACCGCGCGCGGCTCAGACGGCTCGCCCATCAGATGCATCACGCGCCCGGGGGTGGCGTCGAAGTACATGTAGATCTCGCTGCGCCGCCGGTGGGTGTGCGGCGGCATGGTGTTCCACACATTGCCGGCCTCCAGCTCGGTGAAGCCCATCACCAACTGACAGCTCTCGACCAGGCCGGGCCGGATCACCTGGCGGATCACCCGCCGGTTGGCGTTCCGGGCCTCGCCGGCGACAATTGTGCGCGCTTCCTCGCGGCGGATACGCCGACTGGGATGGCTGGCGTGGGCGGGATAGCTGACGAAGTAGAAGCGCGCCGGACGCGCTGCGTCGTCGCTGTCGAAACTGACTGTTTTTACGCCGCGACCGATATAGAGGCCGTCGTGCCGGGACAGCTCGAAGCGATCCCCGTCCAAGGTCACCACGCCGGCCTCGCCGATGTTGATCACGCCCACTTCACGCCGCTCGCAGAAGAAGCTCGAAGCCAGTTCGGGGTGCGTGGGCAGCGCCAGCGCCGTTGCCGTCGGAACAGCCGAGCCGACCACCGCACGTTCGACCTCAAGGTAGCTGAGCCGCAGCGCGCCGGCCTGGAACAGGTTCGCAATGACGAAGGTGTCGCGAAGCTCCCCGGCCGTCATGCGCCCCATGCCC
>NCDQ01000580.1 GCA_002280275.1 Caulobacter vibrioides
CCGTCCAGCTTGGCCTCGGCGACGGTCAGGACGCCAGCGCTCCAGCTCGCCTTACCCGCCAGGCGCGGCGTCAAGCCTAGAAGACGATCGATCTCCGCGTAGCCGGTCCCGAAGTTGGCCGCCTTGCTGTCAACCGTGAAACTCCAAGGCCTGCCCGCAAAGCTTGACGCAGACCACTTGGCGTTGACCGAGCCCTTTGCGCCCTCCCGAACGGGCGCCAAGCTGGCCACCTTCATCTCGCCATCAAACGTCAAGCCGCCGAGCAGTCCCCGCCCGCCCTTGCCGGTGACGATGAGGTTCGGCGCGTCGATCCGCGCGGCCTTGATCAAGAACCGCCCGCCCTTGACCCTGCCGCCTTCGAAGGACGCCTTGGGACTGGACCCGAGCACCGCCAGCAGGCCTGTCCCGCCACCGCCAGACGTGGTCGCCTGGCCTTCGATCTCAAGGTCTCCCTTGACCCAACTGACCTTCGCAGGCCCCGTCGCCCGCTTCAGGCGATAGCCGAGCAACTCAAGATCGCTGACGTCCGTCCGCCCCTCGACAACAAAGCCGCCATCGATCAGCCGGAACGCGCCCTGCACCTCTCCACGGCCCATCTTGGGGATAGTCACGATCCGGTTCAGCGCGCCCACGCGAGCGGTGAAGGCCAGGCCATCGGGGCCGGTGCGGCGCTTGCTCAGGTCCGCCAGGCCCTCGCCCCTCAGGACAAGATTCTCCGAGATAAAACCGATCTTCAGCGCCGAAAGGCCGTCGGTGGTGGCCTTACGGCCGTCGATGGTGAAGTCCGCGCGGGGACCGAACATGCGCGCCAGTCGCTCGGTCAGCCTCGAGGCCTCGAGATCGACACGTCCGCGCGCCGACCCGCCCTGCTCCGTCCAGGCGCCGCGCGCTTCGAGCGGCGTCTCGCGTCCCGACCGCGCAACAATTTCGAAGGCCGCCCGGCGGGTGGTCCCCTCGGCCTTGGCCTTCAGGTCGAAGGTCTTGTCGGCGGGCAGCCCAAGAGCGCCCGCAATCGCGCCGCCATTGGCCTCGGTCGCGTCCGCGAGCAGGCGGAGCGACTTTGAGCGTCCTAGATCAAAATCCACATCCAGGCGGTCGCCGACATGGAGTCGTGACGCGGCGGCGATCTTGCCTTTCTGGCCTCCGCGTCGCGCCATCTCGTAGGCGCCGTTCACATCGAAGTCGCCCTCGGCGCCGCTAAAGGCGGGGCGGGTGAGCAGTCGGAAGGCGAACGCGTCCAGGTCGACCGAAACCGGCGCGGCGCCGGATTTTCCCTTCGGCCCCATCGCAGGCCGGCGAAGCACGATCACGTCGCGCGCCGTGATCTGCTCGGCATGGAAGCGTCGCCCGAACAGCTCGGTCGGCCGCCAGGCGACACGCAGGTCGTGGGCTTCGAGCCAGATCCCTTTTTCGTCGGTGATCGTCAGGCGGCGAACGCCAAAGTCCTTCCAGATATCGCCGGAC
>NCDQ01000117.1 GCA_002280275.1 Caulobacter vibrioides
GACGTAAAGGCCGTCACGCGGAACGATCTCGTAGGCGACACCGTCGACGGTGACCTTGCCGGTCGTCTCGCCCACGTTGATCAGGCCCAGTTCGCGGCGCTCCAGGAACGGGTGGCCGGCGGCCGAGGCCGGCTCGGTCTGGTCGGGCAGCTTGATCGGGCTGGTGGCCACCACGCCGCCGACGACAAAGCGCTCGGCGTGATTGTAGGTCAGGACGATCTGACCGTCCTGAAACAGGCCCTGCATCAGGTAACGGTCGCGCAGGTCGTCATTGCTGACCGCGAACATCATGTCCGGATGAGTGGCGTGATAGGTCTTGGCGAACATCGGGAAGTCTCCGGAAAGGGTGTTCTATTCGGCGGCGGCGCGCAGCGTCGTGGGGCGAGCCCAATCCGGACGCTGGTCCAACTTGTAGGCCTTCTTGGGCAGGGTGTAGGTCAGATCGACGATCAGTTCCTCGGCCTCCACGAGGTCCATCCGGTGCTCGGCGACCATGCGGGCGAGAAAGGCGCTGTCGACGCGACGGGCCACGTCGTGACGGGCCGGGATCGACAAGAAAGCGCGGGTGTCGTCGTTGAAGCCGACGGTGTTGTAGAAGCCAGCCGTCTCGGTGACCTGCTCGCGGAAGCGCATCATGCCTTCCGGGCTGTCATGGAACCACCAGGACGGACCCAGCTTGAGCACCGGATAGTGGCCAGCCAGCGGGGCCAGTTCGCGGCTGTAGGTCGTCTCGTCCAGCGTGAACAGGATGATCGACAGGCGCGGATCGTTGCCCAGGCGGGTCAGCAGCGGCTTGAGCGCATCGACATACTCGGTGCGCATCGGGATGTCGGCGCCCTTGTCGCGACCGTGCGAGTTCAAGAGGCCGACATTGTGATTGCGGTGCGAGCCCGGGTGGATCTGCATGACCAGCCCGTCGTCCAGGCTCATCTTGGCCATCTCGGTCAGCATCTGGGCGCGGAACAGCTCGGCCTTTTCCGGCGTGACGTCGCCTTTCACCAAGCTGTTGAACAGAGCTTCGGCTTCGACGTTCGAGAGATCGGCGGTCGCCGCGGTCGGATGGCCGTGGCCGGACGAGGTTGCGCCGGCGTCAATGAAGGCCTGGCGGCGCAGACGATGCGCTTCCAGATAGCTCTTCCAGCTGTAGACGTCCTGGCCGGAGGTCTCGGCGAAGCGCTCGAAGGCGCGCGGGCCTCGCTCATCCTCGAAATCGATCACAGCATCGGGACGATAGGCGGTGATCACATGGCCGCCCCAACCGCTTTCGCGGATGGCGGCGTGATGCTGCAGGCTCTCGTGCGGGCCCTCGGTGGTGGCGAGCGTTTCGATATTGAACCGGTCGAACAACGCGCGAGGACGGAAGGCGTCAGTGGCGAGCGCAGCGTTGATACGGTCGAAATAGTCGTCGGCGTTCGAGGCGTCGAGGAACTCGGTGAAGCCGAAGACCTTGGCGAACACGTGGTTCAGCCACACCCAGGACGGTGTGCCCCGGAACAGGTGGAAATTCGACGCCAAGACGCGCCAGGCTTCGCGCGGGTCGGTGTCAGGAACGCCGGCCTTCGAGCGCACCTTCAGCGCATCCAGGCCAATCCCCTGGCTGTAGAGCATGCGAAACAGGTAGTGGTCGGGGGCCAGCAGAAGGTCCGTGGCGTCCTGGAAGGGCGCGTTGGTGGCGAACCAGGACGGATCGGTGTGACCGTGCGGGCTTATGATCGGCAGATCCTTGACCAGCGCGTAGAGGCCGCGCGCGTAGGACCGCGTCGTCGGATCGGACGGGAAAAGACGATCCTCGTGAAAATTCAGAGGCCTGGCCATGGATTCGCGTCTACTCCCTCAATCGATGGCGGTTTCGCCGACCGCCGCTCGTGTTCGCTTGGTAACCGGTGTCATGTCACGATGCAAGCACCGGGGTTTGGCGCCGGCCTAGGCCGGAACCGGCCCGGAAGACTGCCGGATAACCAGATTTGGTTCCATCTTGGTGACATCGCGCGGTTCGCGGCGCTCATCGCCAATCAGCTTTTCGACCGCGATCCTGCCGATCTCGCGCGTCGGCGTATGGATCGTGGTCAGCGGCGGCCACACCGCCTGCGCGATCTGGAAATCGTCGAACCCGACCACGGTGAGGTCCTGCGGCACCGACAGGCCCGCCTTTCGGGCCGATTGCAGGACGCCGGCGGCCATTTCGTCGTTGCCGCAGAAGATCGCCGTCGGACGCGGCGAGCGCGAAAGCAGTTCGTCGCCGCAAGCGACTCCGGACTCGAAGGTGTAGGCGCCCTGGACGATATCGCTTGGCGACAAGCTCAATCCGGCCTCCGCCAACCCATCCTCAAAGCCCCCTCGCCGCTCGTGCGAAGAACGGAAGGTCTCCGGGCCGGATATGAAGGCGATCCGCTTATGCCCCAACTCGACGATGTGCCGCGCCGCCTGGGCGCCGCCCATACGGTCGTGACCGACGATCATGTGCTCGGGCTTGTCCAGCTCCACCGACGCGATGCGGATGTAGGCGCAGCCGATCTCGTTCAGCAGCTTGGCTACGCGTTCGTCTTCCGAAACCGACGGCGGCAGCACGACGCCAAACAGCTTTTGCCGTTCCACGAAAGAGCGGATGTCGGTCAGGAACGTCGGGCTGGCGCGATTGCACGGATGGACGACCAGTTCGAAGCCCGAGCCACGCATGCCGTCCAGCAGACCAAGCTGCATGTTCACGACATATTGCGGGTTGGGGTTGTCGTAGATCATGCCGATCAGAAACGACCGGCGGAAAGCCAGCCCTCGGGCCTGCGGATCGGGGGCGTAGCCCCACTCGGCGATCACCGCCTCGATGCGCTCCCGGGTCTCGTCACGGACGAACGGCGACTGATTGATGACGCGGGAAACGGTCTTCTTGGACACGCCGGCCAGTCGGGCGATGTCGTTGATCGTGGCGCGCCGCCGCCCGCCTTCGACGCTGGTCTCGTTTTCTTCCGGGATCGAGGACGGCGTCTTGGAAGGGCTCACGGGGTATCCAGCAGCATCAGGCGTTTTCTTTTGTCATACTCCAGCCGACACAGGCTCGCCAACAGAAGGCGAAACATTCGATTGCGACATGATTGACACCGGTTTCCATCATGTCGATAGCGAGAGTTGAAGGCAGCAGGCGCTCGGACGATCACGTTTCATGACCCCCTCGACCTCGACTTCCGGCGAATCGATCCACGCGGTGGATCCACGCGATCATGTCGCGACCGCGCTACGCGACCTGACTTGCGGCGAAACGGTCCGCCTTGGAGACCAAGAACTCATCGTCAGTGCGGACGTGCCCAAAGGACACAAGATCGCAGCACGATCGGTCCGGGCCGGAGAGGACGTCTTGAAGTACGGCTGGCCGATTGGTCGCGCGACGGTCAATATCGCGGCGGGCGACCACGTTCACGTCCACAACGTCGCCACACGGCTTGAAGGTGTCGAGGGCTACACCTTCTCTCCCCCTGCACAGACACCGTCGCCCAACGCCAGCCCGAAGACCTTCCAGGGGTTTCGACGCAAGAACGGTCGAGCCGGCACGCGAAATGAGATCTGGGTGCTCTGCACCGTCGGCTGCGTCGCCAACACCGCGCGCCGGATCGCCGAAAAAGCCAACCAGCGCTTCGCCGGCCGTGTCGATGGCGTTCACGCCTTTCCGCACCCTTTTGGATGCTCGCAGTTGGGCGACGACCTCGCCCACACACGGAAACTGATCGCCGCTCTGGCCAGCCACCCCAACGCCGGAGGCGTGCTAATCCTGGGCCTCGGCTGCGAGAACAATCAGCTGAAGGCGTTGCTTGAGAGCGCGCCTGAGATCGATCCCGAGCGCCTGCGGAGCTTCACGACCCAGATGGTCGAGGACGAGCTCGAGGACGGTCTGGCCGCTGTGGAGGCCTTGGTCGAGATCGCCGAACGCGATCAGCGCCAGCCTATCCCGATCTCGGACCTGGTGGTCGGCCTCAAGTGCGGCGGATCGGACGGCTTCTCGGGGATCACGGCCAATCCGCTGGTCGGCCGGATCGCCGACAAGGTGGCCGAGGCCGGCGGCACGCCCGTCCTGACCGAGATCCCCGAGATCTTCGGGGCCGAAAACGTTCTGCTGCAGCGAGCCGCAAGCCGCGAGGTGTTCGACGCCGCCGTGGCGGTGATCGACGACTTCAAGCGCTACTTCATCGACGCCAATCAGCCGATCTACGAAAATCCCTCGCCCGGCAATATCGCTGGCGGCATCACGAGCCTCGAAGAGAAATCCCTGGGCGCGGTTCAGAAAGGTGGCCGAACGCCTCTGGTCGAAGTGCTGCGCTATGGCGAAAAAGTCGGTCGGCACGGGCTGACCCTCCTTGAAGCGCCCGGCAATGACGCAGTGTCGTCCACCGCTCTGACAGCCGCCGGCGCGACGGTGATCCTCTTCACCACGGGACGCGGAACGCCCTTGGGATTTCCCGCGCCGACGCTGAAGATCGCATCGAACTCTGGCCTGGCGCAGCGCAAGCCGGGCTGGATCGATTTCAACGCCGGCCAGGTGCTCGAAGGCGTGTCGATGGACGCGGCGGCGGATCGCCTGATGGACCTGGTCATTGAAACCGCCTCCGGACGGGCCACCAAGGCCGAGCAGAACGGCGAGCGGGAGATCGCCATCTGGAAATCCGGGGTCACGCTGTGAAATCCGCAAAGCTAGATTGCCACCGGTGTCCGAACTGGCTCATCTAGCGCCCCGCCCTTCCCTTACGAAATGTCAGGCGTGCTCCGTTGACCGCTTCCCTCTCGACCTCCCCCGCCCTGCGTCTCAGCGCGACCAGCTATCCCGGCGTGATCCCGGGTGTGGCCACTCCCGCCTATGACCGCGACAAGGTCCAGATCGGCGTGGTGCACTTCGGCCCCGGGGCGTTCCACCGCGCGCACCAGGCCTACTATTTCGACAAGCTGCTAGAGAGCGATCCGCGCTGGGGCGTCTGCGCGGTCTCGCTGAAAAGCCCGGGCGTGCGGGACGCTCTGGAGGCGCAGGATGGGCTCTACACCTTAGCGCAGCTGGACGCCGAGACGACCTTCCGGATCGTCGGCTCGATCCTCGAAGTCCTGGTGGCCCCGGAGGATCCGCCCTCGGTCTTCGCCCGGCTCGCCGCGCCGGCGACCCGCCTTGTCACCCTGACGGTCACGGAGAAGGGCTACACGCTCTCCGCAGACGGCGGTCTGGACGAAAGCCATCCCGATATCCTTCACGACCTGGCCAACCCGCGCGAACCCAAGAGCGCGGTCGGCTATCTCGTCGAAGGCCTGCGACGCCGTTTCGCCGCTGGCCTGGCGCCCTACGCGGTGGTGGCATGCGACAACCTCGCGGACAATGGCTGGCGCCTGAAGGCGGCTGTGGTCGCCTACGCGGCGAAGCTGGACGCTGAGTTGGCCGCGTGGATCGATCGCGAGGGACGGTTCCCGCGCACCATGGTCGATAGCATCACGCCGGCGACGGACGACGCCCTGCGCGCCCGCACGCTGGCCGCGACCGGCCTGGAAGACGCCTGGCCGATCCAGCGCGAAGCCTTCACCCAATGGGTCGTCGAAGACGTCCTGGCGGCCGACGGCCCAGACCTCGCCAGCGTCGGTGTGATCCTGACCGACGACGTGCGCGGGTTCGAGCGGGCCAAGCTTCGTCTCCTCAATGGGGTTCACTCCACCCTCGCCTATGTCGGCATCCTGCGGGGCCACGAGACGGTGTTCGAAGCCGTCAGCGACCCTGAGCTCGCCACCCTGGCGCGGGACATGATGGTCAGCGACATCATCCCCACCCTGACGCCGCCGCGCGGCCTCGATTTGCAGGCTTACGCGGACGCCATCCTGGCCCGCTTCCGCAATCCCGAGATCCGCCACCTGTTGGCCCAGATCGCCTGGGACGGCTCGCAGAAGCTTCCGTTCCGCATCCTGGGGACCTTGACCGAGGCCCTTGAGGCCGGCCGGTCCGTCGAGCGGCTTGTCACCCCGCTGGCGGCCTGGATGCGGTTCGTCGCCCTGCGCGCCAAGGCCGGCGAGGCGATCGTCGATCCGTTGCAGGAGCGCCTCCTGGCGTTGGGCCTTGCGGCCACCGGCGAGGCCAGCGCCGACGTCGCCGCCTTCCTGGGTTTGGACGCGGTGTTCCCGGCCTCGCTCGCAAGCGATCCCCGCTTCGTTTCAGCGTTGGGAAAGGCCTACGCCGACCTAGGCTAACGCGTGACGCCGCGCGCGGTCAGCACCGGCACGACGGTGCTGACCAGGATACGCAGATCGAACAGAAACGAGCGCCGGCGCAGATACTCAGCGTCCAGGGCGACCTTGTCGGGGATCGCCAGCTCGTCTCGCCCATTGATCTGCGCCCAACCGGTCACGCCCGGACGCAGCCTATAGACGCCAGCCGCTTGGCGCGCCGCAATCAGGTCGGCCTGATTGAACAGAGCCGGCCGTGGTCCCACCAGACTCATATGGCCGACGAGCACACTCCAAAGCTGGGGCAGCTCGTCCAGGCTGAGCTTGCGCATCACGCCGCCGATCGGCGTCAGCCATTGATCGGGATCCTCGAGCAGGTGGGTGGCCACCTCGGGGGTGTCGATGCGCATGGTGCGAAACTTCGGCATCGGAA
>NCDQ01000581.1 GCA_002280275.1 Caulobacter vibrioides
TCAACAGCCCATTCTGCTCGTAGCAATAGCCGCCTCGCCCGGCGCCGATCAGCTTGGCGTCGACATCGCTGGGGACAATGCTGATCCCGCGCCCGAGGAGCACGTCGAGGTTCTCGAACGGGATGGCGTCCGGATGGCGGAAGGCGATGGCCCGCAGCACGTCCAGGGTCGGCTCGCGCGGGCCGTCATAGCCGATCCGCCGGAAATAGGCGTCCAGATCCACGGCCGGCGCGGGCGCGTCAAACATCGAAGTCCAGGCCGATGTCGCTGAACAGGCCGCGTTCCTCGGCCCAGTTCTCCTTGACCTTCACGTGCAAGAACAGGTGAACCTTGCGGTCGAGGATGTCGCACAGCTCCTCGCGCGAGGCCTGGCCGATCCATTTCAGGGTCTGGCCGCCCTTGCCGATCACGATGACCCGCTGGCCCTCGCGCTCGACCAGGATGGTCTGCTCGATCCGCACCGAGCCGTCCTTGCGTTCCTCGAAGGCGGTCGTTTCCACGGTGGCCGCATAGGGCAGCTCTTCGTGGACGCGCAGATAGACCTTCTCGCGGGTGATCTCGGCGGCCAGCAGGCGGGCCGGAAGGTCGGCGGTCTGGTCTTCCGGATAGAGCCAAGGGCCCTCGGGCATCATCGACACCAGCTTCGCCGTCAGGTCCTCGACGCCCGCGCCGGTCGAAGCGCTGATCATGAACACGTCGGAATAGACGCCGGTGTCGAAGAAGTCCTTGGCCACGGCCAGCAGGGTGTCGCGCTTGATCCCGTCGATCTTGTTCAGCGCCAGGATGACCTTGCGGTCAGCGGCCTTCAGGCCCTCGATGATGGTCTGGACGTCCTGGGCCGAGCGGTACTCGCCGGGCGTGGCCTTGTCGGCGCGGCTGGCCAGTTCGGCCTGCACATCGACGAGGTGAACGGTGGCCTCAGCCTCTTCGGAGCCGGCCCAGGCGGCGCGGACCATGGCGCGGTCCAGGCGCCGGCGCGGGCTGAAGATCCCGGAGGTGTCGACAAGGACGATCTGGGTGTCGCCCTCGATGGCGACGCCGCGCACGGGGAAGCGTGTGGTCTGGACCTTCTGGGTGACGATCGAGACCTTGGCCCCGACCATGCGGTTGACCAGGGTGGACTTGCCGGCGTTCGGCGCGCCGATGATGGCGGCAAAACCCGCGCGAGTTTGGGAGGTGGTGTCAGTCATTGCGCGTGCGTTTAGCACCGATGCGCCAAAAAATCCCGCTGTCGTTCAGTTGGCCGTTCTTGTGTTGCGAAGAGACATCGCCAGCAAAACCAGACACAGGACGAACACCAGAACACTTCCGTAGTGCTGCGGCGGATGATGCGCAGCGTTCGCGCCCTTGAGCAGCCAGCCGTCCAGCGCCATCAGGCCCCGCTCTAGCGCCGTCAAGGCCAGGAACAACGGGACAAAAGTCCGGTAGCGCCAGCCGACGAGCACCAAGCCGACGCCATG
>NCDQ01000582.1 GCA_002280275.1 Caulobacter vibrioides
TTTGCTCATGCCTCAGCCGTGCACGAGATCGACGTCAAGCTCGAGCCTATCGAGAAGGGCCGCCTGGCGCTCAAACACCTCGGATTGATTGGCAGGAGCCAGGAGCGCGATCGTCGCCCGAACCAGGAGGAGTTGGAGCGCCTCTTCGCGGCGTTCGACAACAACCCTTGGCAACGCAATCCGATGACCCGGATCATTCAGTTCGCGATAGGCACGGCCATGCGCCAGGACGAGATTTGCCGGATCACCTGGAGCGACCTTGATGTCCGCGCCAGAACGGTGATCATCCGCGATCGCAAGGACCCACGCGACAAGTACGGCAACGACCAGCACGTCCCGCTGGTCGATCTCACCGGCTACGACCCGCTAAGCCTGATCGAGGCCCAGCGGGAAATCCGAACCAATGCCGACGATCGCATCTTCCCCTATACGGCCACCGCGATCAGCGCCGCCTTCACCCGCACCGCCGCAAAGCTGAAGATCGATGATCTCCGCTTCCACGACATGCGCCACGAAGCCACCAGCCGCCTGTTTGAGGCTGGCCTAAAGCTCGAGCAGGTCGCGCTGATCACGGGACACAAGGACTGGAAGATGCTGCGGCGCTACACACACATCAAAGCCAAGTCCGTCCACGCCGCGGCCGCCCTGCTCCCAACCTGGACAGATCTGGACGACTAATCGACAGCGGTCGGGCGCGGCTTTTTCCGATCCGCCGCATCGGCCGTTTCGAGCAACTGGCGCGCCAGATCCCGCAGCGCTTGCGGCGTGGCTGTGATGTAGGCGGTCTTTCGGTGCCCCCGAACCTGGTCCGGCGCCTGAGTGGTCAATTCCGCTCGAATCTCGACACGCCCAAGCAAGACTGGCCGCGCCTCGAACACCAAAGAGCGCTTACCCCTCTGATTATCTTCGTCGTCGAATTGCACGCCCCCTGCTCCGGGCATGGCGCCGCTGCCCTTAGGGCCAATAGCGTACGCCTGATGCTCGGACCGCGCTTGGGTCTCCTGCTGGTGCTCGATAGCCCAGCGCTGAAGATGTGGGTCTTTCACGCTCATTGGCCAAAAGGTAACGCATTCGCCTCCAGGGCCATAGAGCGCCCCTTGGACCGAGCCGACGAGACAGCAGGAGATGCGGTTCGGAGCCGTTTGCGGACAGCCTTCCGCGCCTGGCCTCAAACTCGCCTCGCTAGCCTCTTAGGGTGCTGATTTCGTAGCTTCAGACCCGGTGAACGAGAGACTCAATGCAACCGGCGCTCAGGAGCGCTGGGCCCGCCCTTTCGGCGATTTCGCCTAGGCTTGAAATCGGCGCCTATGAAGCGCTGTGGCTGGAACCTGGCGCGACGTTCAAGACTCTCGCTGACCGCTTCGCCGCCCTGCCCTCATCGCGCAACCTATCGACCAGGCGCCTTGCGACCAGGATCCTTCGCAGCCGTCCAAACCGAGGCCTCGTCGGGCGAGACCCTTGTGGACGCCGCCCAGGCCATCGGCGGTTTGAGGGTCCTTGCCCTTGGACATGGTTGCGCTCCTCTGTCGGATGAACCGCCATCAAACGCCCCGCGCTGCCCGGCGGTTCATCAGGGGGCGACGCGATCGCGACACCAAGGCGCGGGCTTGGGCCTAGCGCTACTGTGCGCCAGACCCTAGTTTCAGCCCCTGTCCCCTCGCCTTCGCCCGACCGCCCGCGTCCTGACCGCCAAAGGCTGGCTGGGGCTTGTGCTCCTGGCCTTGCTGGGGAGCGTCACGGTTTTTGGGCTGCTGATGGCTTAGCGCCAAGGCTAGCAAACCCAGAAGACATGGACCTCGTCGTGGGCGGTCTCGACGGTGAAGATCTCGCCGTTCAGCTGCGCGTCACGCGCCATGGCGTCGTAATCGATGTATCCTCGTAAGGCCTTCGGGATGTCGACAGCCTCCTCGGTCAGGGCCTGAAAGCTGTCGGCCAGGCTGGAGAAGCAGCCGCGATACTGCTCCTCGAGCGCCGTGTTCGCCGCCGCCAGATCGCCACCGACCTCGGCTAGCACCAAAGCGCCCAGCCGCCCATGCGCCCGCAGAAAGCCTGCGATCTCGACCACGCGCGCGACGCTGGCGTATTCGGCGATCTCAACGCCGCAAAAGTCCTCATGGTCGTGAATCGCAAACTCCTCAGCCGCCGGCTGAGGCGAGGCCTGCAACATCCGCGCGATGGCGCTCCAAACCTGGGCTTCATCCTCGACCGGGATCCACGCGCCGTGCAGAACGCCCGCGTTATAGGCGGCGAGGCAGGCTGATCCTCCCTCGTTTCAGTGGACACCCATGCTAGCTTTTCGGAGCTGGAGAGGAGTGTCTGATGAGCGTGAAGCGTCGGGTCTTTCCGGAGACC
>NCDQ01000583.1 GCA_002280275.1 Caulobacter vibrioides
TCCAGCGGATGCGCCTTGAAGACGAGGTGATGGTGGCGTGGGGCACCCTTGGCAAAGCCCTCGGCGTTGGATTCCACGACTTCGCCCAGCGCGCCGCCCTGCAGCACTTCGCCCAGCTGAAACGGCGGCACATAGCTCGCCCGGTCATACATCCGGCCGCGCATATAGGGGTCAACCGACATCCACAGGTTGCGCACCAGCACTTCGCCGGCGCCCGGCGCGCCCAGCGTCACGCTCGCCAGCGCGAAATTCTCGTGCGAGGGCAGGCCCTCGGGGCGGGATTTCAGGCGGATTTCGCGGGATACGGTCATGGCAGCGTCCTTTTGTCTGGAAGTGGCACCGGCTTAGCCGCTGGCGGCGCGTACGTCATCCCGCGCGAATCGACAGCGGCTCAGCGCGGGCTGGGCTCCGGCTCGTCATCGAAGGGAATTTCGCCCAGCGTGCTCTCGTCAAAGCTCAGCCGCCCGCGGATCAGCCGGTCCCCGCCGGACATGGCATCGCCGCTGCACAGCTGCAGGTCGAGCCGCTCCAGGTCCCGCCGGCGATATTCATCCTCGATCGCGTCGATCACCGTCTCGGGGGTGCCGAGCACTTCCAGCGCGGCGCGGCCCATGTGCACGCCGCTGTCGAAAGTTTCCCGCACCACCGTCTCCACCCCGGCGCGGCGCAGCGCCAGCCAGTGCGTACGGTCATAGGCGCGCGCCAGGATCGACAGGTCCGGCCATTGCGCGCGGATCGGCGCCAGAGTCGCCACCGGGTCCCAGCGCTCATCGATGGCGAACACCAGCAGCCCGGCCTGCTCGATGCCGGCGGCGCGCAAAATCTCGGTGCGCCGGCCATCGCCGAAATACACCTTGATGCCGAAGCGCTGGGACACCTCGATGATCTCGGCATCCAGGTCGATCGCTGTTACCGAAACGCCGCGCGCCGTGAGCATCTGGGACACCACCTGGCCAAAACGCCCGACGCCGACAACAATGGCGCGGCCCTCCTCGCCAGCCTTGTGGGTGCCGGTTTCCGGGCCATCGGGCAGCGCCGGCGCCGCCCCCCGGTCCGGTTGCAGCCGCGAGGCGGCAAGGAACAGCAGCGGCGTCAGCGCCATGGAAACCGTCACCACCGCGCCGAACAGCCCGGCGGCTTCCGGCGTGATCAGCTGGCCACGCGCCGCCTCGGCGAACAGCACGAAGCCGAACTCGCCGCCCTGCGACAGCAGCAGCCCCATCTGAAAGCTGCGCACCGTGCTTTTGCCGAACGCCCGGGCCAGCCCCATGATGACGCCGGTCTTGATCACCATGATGCCGATGACCAGCGTGATGACCAGCTGCCAGCGCTCCACCACCACCGAAAGATCGAGCGACATGCCGATGGCGACAAAGAACAGCCCGAGCAGCAGCCCGCGGAACGGCTCGATATCCGCCTCAAGCGCGTGGCGGTACGGCGAATCCGCCAGCAT
>NCDQ01000584.1 GCA_002280275.1 Caulobacter vibrioides
GGCAGCTTGGACGCATCGCCCCAGCGGCGCTGCTCGACATTGCCGTGCTCGTCATCGCCCGCAGGCACTTCCGCCGCGGGGATGTTGGGCAAGGACGCCAGCAGGTCGCGCAGCTGGCCGCCAGCGACGCTCTCGGCCTCGGCGGCGGTGGCCATGACGCCCTTCAGCGACTCGACCTCGGCCATCAGGCGGGCCGCTTCGGCCTCGTCCTTCTTGGCCTTGGCCATGCCGATCAGCTTGGAGCTCTCGTTCCGCTTGGCCTGGGCTTCCTGCAGCGTCGTCTGGGCCGCGCGCAGTTGAGCGTCCAGCGCCACGGCCTCGTTAGCCGCGCCCGAACGGCCCTTGGCTGACCAGTGGCGGTCATAGGCTTCGGGATTTTCGCGGATGGCCTTGATGTCGTGCATCGAACGCTAGCTCGGTAGAGGCAGTGAGAGACGCCCTCTCTAAGGCGCGTCGGCGGGGGCGCCAAGCTTTCCGGCCGATGGGGCGCTGTCCCAACCGTTTCGGGGCCACAAGCCAGCGCCAGACCCACGCACGCCCATTGCTCAATACGCGCCTGTTACGCCATGCGCGACCACATGACGCGCCCCTTAAGAGTGAGATTACCCCTTCATTTGCCCGAGCTCGGCATCAATTTTCCACTGTTAGCGATAATTAACCACGGTTTGTCACACGGGTTTAATGCAAGGCGCGGAGAAGCCCCGCTCAATTCAGTGCGCTTTCCGCTTCTTCCCCGGCCCTCCCCGGCCAGCTCGATCATTCAAGGAATACGTCACCCATGAAGACGTTCGCCGCTCTCGCCGCTCTCGCCATCGCCGCCGCCGTCGCAGCCCCGGCCAGCGCCAAGACCAACGAAGTCCGCATTTCGATCGCCGGCAAGAACTCGGTCGAGATCCAAAACGCCATCAAGGCCGCCGCCGACACCGTCTGCACCATGAACGGCAAGCTGGTCGCCGCCGACTGCGTTGAAAACGCGATCACCAGCGCCAACCGTCAGCTGGCCATGATTGTCCGCGCCCGTGACACCGGCAAGGCTCTGCCGTCTGAAACCCTCTCGGTCGTCCGCATCGCGCTGAAGGGCAAGAGCCGCGACCAGATCCACTCGGAAATCCGCGTCGCCGCCCAGATGGTCTGCAAGGCCCAGCCGCGCTTCAGCATCGCCACCTATCAGTCGTGCGTCGCTGACACCGTTCGCGCCGCCAAGGCCCAACTGCAAGCCCGCAACGGCGCCGCCGCCTAACGGCTAATCAACAGAAGTCGCTCGCGTATCTGAGCGGGGAAAGGGCTCTGCGGCGCGGTCGCAGGGCCTTTTGTTTTGGGCTTTATTCGTGTTGAGCGCGGACGCTGGCGCGGATGGAAATCCGCGTCCGCGCCCGCACTTAAGGCCAAGACGGCTTTATGCCTTACGAGGCGACGAGGTCGGTACCGGCCTTCTCGTCTTCCTCTTTG
>NCDQ01000118.1 GCA_002280275.1 Caulobacter vibrioides
ACACGATCGAAGAGCGCTTGGCGTTCATGGGGCTGGACGCCAAGGCCCGGACCCGCATTTCGGCCATAGGCCCGACGATCAAGGCCAGACTGAGCCCGGCGATGGACGGGTTCTACACCAAGGTGCGCAGCAACCCGGCCACCATCCGCTTCTTCCCCAACGAGGCGGCGATCGAGCACGCCAAGCAGAAGCAGGTCGCTCACTGGGAGCGCATCCTCACCGGTCAGTTCGACCAGGGCTATGTGCAGGCGGTGACGACCATCGGCCAGGTCCACGCGCGCATTGGTCTGGAGCCGCGCTGGTACATCGGCGGTTATGCCGTCGTGGTCGAGAGCCTGATCGACGCCCTGGTCAAGGCTCGCTGGCCGCGCGGCATGCTGATGAGCAAGGGGCCCGATCCGTCCGAGGTCTCGGCCGAGCTGGGCGCGCTCGTCAAGGCGGCGATGCTCGACATCGACTACGCCCTGTCGGTCTACCTGCAGGCCGCCGAGGAGGCGCGCCGCAAGGCCGAGGTCGAGGCGATCCGCACCGAGCGCGAGTCGATCGTCAAGAGCGTGGGCCAGGCGCTGTCGGCGCTCAGCGACGGCCTGCTGAACTATCGGCTGAACGACGACCTGCCCGCCGAGTACGCCCAGCTGCGCGAGGACTTCAACGCCGCCATCCAGACGCTGGAAGCGACCATCCAGGGCATCGCCGGGGCCTCGTCCAATGTCGAACGGGGCGCGGTGGAGATCGCTCAGGCCTGCGAGGACCTGACTGCGCGCACCGAGCGCCAGACCTCCGACATCGTCAAGGCCGCCGGCGCGATCGACGAGATCACCAAGGCCGTGAAAACCAGCGCCCAGGGCGCCAAGCAGGTGGCCGCCTCGGCGTCCGCGGCCCGGGGCAAGGCCGAGTTGTCCAGCGACCTGGTGCGCGACGCCGTCTCAGCCATGGACGAGATCGAGAAGGGCGCCGGTCAGATCGCCCAGATCATCGGGGTGATCGACGAGATCGCCTTCCAGACCAACCTTCTGGCCCTGAACGCCGGGGTCGAGGCGGCGCGGGCCGGTGAGGCCGGGCGCGGCTTCGCGGTCGTCGCCCAGGAGGTTCGGGCCCTGGCCCAGCGCTCGGCCGAAGCGGCCAAGGAGATCAAGTCGGTCATCGCCCAGAGCACCACCCAGGTCACGCGCGGCGTCGAACTGGTGGGTCGCACGGGCGAGGCCCTGATCGACATCACCGGCCAGATCTCGGAGATCGACACCCTGATCCAGGGCATCGCCGACGCCGCCTCCGGTCAGGCGGCCAATCTGGGCGACGTGAACGGGGTGATGAACCAGATGGACGCCACGACCCAGCAGAACGCCCAGCGCGTGATGCAGGCCACCACCGAGGCGGCTGCCCTGCGACGCGGCGCCGGCGAACTGGCGGCGCTGGTGGCGGGCTTCGAGACCAGCCCGGTCGCCGCGCGGGCCGCGCCACGAAGCCGCGCGGCCTGACGGCGAGACCCCACTCCCCGACCTCCCCGGCGAACGCCGGGGCCCAGATTCATCCGGAGCGGTTGGAGTGGGCCCGCCTACGGTCTCAGCCAACCCGCAGACACCAGTGGGTTCGATCTGGACCCCGGCGTTCGCCGGGGAGGTCGGCTTGAAGAAACAGGTCAGAACTTCGTCTTGCAGCCCTGCTTCAAATGCACCCCGCGCAGGAAGCCGCGACGGGCGAGGCCCGCGTCGACGGCCGCGTTCATCTGGCGGTCGGCGGGGGCGGCGCCGGTGACTTCGCGCACCAGGCCCCGGAACGGGATGATGCTGTTGATGAGGGTCTTACCGCCGGCCTCGGCCAGCTTGCCGGCGCGGTTCTCGGCGTATTCGGCGCCGACCTTGTAGTCAGGGCCGAGCGCCACGTTCAGCGCCTTCACCTCATTGGCCAAGGCCTGGCACGACTTGAGGCCCTTCAGGCTGTAGGGGTCGTCAAAGGCCCTGGCCAGCACCGGCGGAACCTCGCGCTTTGAGAGGCCGACGTCGCGCACCGGCTGGCTGCCGATATCGACGGCCTTCTTGCCCGCTTCGCCCCAGCGGCCGGAGGGCTCGTCGGGCTTGGCCGGCGGCTTGACCTGAGCGTGGGCCGTAGAGGCCAGCAACAGGGCGGCAGCTCCGGCCATGATCAGCAGCTTGTTCGGCATCGCAACGCCCTCCCGACAAAACACGCCACGGGAACGGCAAGCCTCGCCGCCGGTTCCCGTCGCAAGTCCCTCAGCGCGCAGATTAGTTCGGCGGACCGCCCGCTTCCAGATCGAACGCCGCGTCGAAGGCGTCGTCGCTGGGGACCGCCCCTTCCAGGGCGGCGTCGAACAGGTCCTCGAGCGACGACCAGATGAAGGCCAGCTGCTCCATCACCGTCGGGACGCTGGCCGGGTCGAAGCCCGGATAGAGGTCTTCCACCAGCCACAGGCCCGTGCCGGGATCGAAGGCGAAGCGGCAGCCGATCAGCCGGAACTGGGCCCTCGCCAGGGTCTCGAACAGGGCGGTGAGGTCGCGGGCGGCGTCCAGGTCTTCATGGTCCAGCACCAGACAGCGGATCTGCAGCCAGCCGTGATCGGGCAGCAGATAGAAGGCGCCCTCGTCCTGGTCCTCGCCGGAGACCTCAAGCCCCCGGTCGATGGCTTCGACCACATAGCCCGCCGCACGGCAGGTGTCGGTCAAGGCGGCCAGCACAGCGGCTTCCTGGTCGGGCGTGAGGTCGGTCATGGCCGGAGGTGTCCAAGTGGTTGTTCGTCGCCGGCTTCTAGCATGGACCGCGCCGCGCTCGCGCCTGTGACGCGCACGATTCCAGAACGGGTCGGACAACCTACTTGCCGTCGCCACATGTTAGCGCTACCAAGTGCCGACGAACGCGCGCCGCCGACGGTGTCGGCGCTTCAGACGCTCGAGTTTTGGGGAGACGACGCCGTGGGCGTGAGTGAATTCCTGCCGGAAGATTGGAAAGCCGCGACCCTGCTGGGACGCATCGACTTTGGCGAAGGCCCGACGCCCGTGCTGGTGCGCGGCGGCCGCGTCGAGGACGTCTCGAAGATCGCCCCCACCGTCGCCGACCTCATGAACGCCTTTGGTCCCGGCGCGGCGATCCCGCGCGGCGAGGACAAGGGTCCGCTGGAAGCCCTCAACATCCGCCCCGTCTGGGAAGACCCCGACGGCGCCGCGCCGGTCAAGCTCTTGGCGCCCGTCGACCTGCAATGCCTGAAGGCCGCCGGCGTGACCTTCGCGGTCTCGACCCTGGAGCGGGTGATCGAAGAGCGCGCGCGCGGCGACGCCGCCGCCGCCCTGAAGATCCGCGAGCAGCTGGCCGCCAGCATGGGCGGCGACCTCAAGAGCGTGGATCCGGGCTCGGAAGGCGCCGAGCGCCTGAAGCAGACCCTGATCAAGGACGGCCTCTGGTCGCAGTATCTGGAAGTGGCCATCGGCCCCGACGCCGAGATCTTCACCAAGGGCCCGACGCTGTCGTCGATGGGCTGGGGCGATCAGGTCGGCGTCCGCAGCGACAGCCACTGGAACAACCCTGAACCCGAAGTCGTGCTGCTGTGCGACGGTTCGGGCCTGATCCGCGGCGCGGCGCTGGGCAACGACGTCAACCTGCGCGACTTCGAAGGCCGCAGCGCCCTGCTGCTCAGCAAGGCCAAGGACAACAACGCCTCCTGCGCCATCGGTCCGTTCTTCCGCCTGTTCGACGAGACCTTCGGCCTGGACGACGTGCGCTCGGCCGAGGTCGAGCTGAAGATCACCGGCCGTGACAACTTCGTGCTCGACGGCAAGTCGAACATGAGCCTGATCAGCCGCGATCCGGCCGTGCTGGCCGGCCAGGCCTATGGCAAGCAGCACCAGTATCCGGACGGCTTTGCGCTGTTCTTGGGCACCATGTTCGCGCCTATCCAGGACCGGGATACGCCCGGCCAGGGCTTCACCCACAAGGTCGGCGACCGCGTCCGCGTCTCGACGCCGAAGCTGGGCGTGCTCGAAAACGAAGTCACCACCTGCGACAAGGCCAAGCCGTGGACGTTCGGCATCTCGGCCCTGATCCGCAATCTGGCCGGTCGCGGCCTCCTCTAATCGAAAGCTTCCCGCGATGACCGACACCCTGCGCCACTACATCGGCGGCGAACGCGTCGCCGCTGACGCGCCGGCCGAGAGCCTGAACCCGTCCAACACCAACGACGTCGTCGCCAAGGTGCCGATGGGCGGCCAGGCCGAGGTCGACGCCGCCGTCGACGCGGCCAAGAAGGCCTTCCCGGCCTGGGCCGACGCCTCGCCGGAAGTCCGCTCGGACCTCCTGGATAAGGTCGGCTCGACCATCATCGCCCGCAGCGCCGACATCGGCCGCCTGCTGGCCCGCGAAGAGGGCAAGACCCTGGCGGAAGGCGTCGGCGAGACCGTCCGCGCCGGCCGCATCTTCAAGTACTTCGCCGGCGAGGCGCTGCGCCGCCATGGCCAGAACCTGGAAAGCACCCGTCCGGGCGTCGAGATCCAGACCTACCGCCAGGCCGTCGGCGTCTATGGCCTGATCACGCCCTGGAACTTCCCGATCGCCATCCCGGCCTGGAAGGCCGCCCCGGCGCTCGCCTTCGGCAACACCGTGGTGATCAAGCCGGCCGGCCCGACGCCCGCCACCGCCAACGTGCTGGCCGACATCATGGCCGAATGCGGCGCCCCGGCCGGCGTGTTCAACATGCTGTTCGGTCGCGGCTCGATGGGCGATGCGCTGATCAAGCACAAGGACGTGGACGGCATCTCGTTCACCGGCTCGCAGGGCGTGGGCGCCCAGGTCGCCGCCGCCGCCATGGCCCGTCAGGCCCGCGTGCAGCTGGAGATGGGCGGTAAGAACCCGCTGATCGTGCTGGACGACGCTGATCTGGAACGCGCGGTCGCCATCGCGCTCGACGGCTCCTACTTCGCCACCGGCCAGCGCTGCACCGCCAGCTCGCGCCTGATCGTCCAGGACGGCATTCACGACAAGTTCGTGGCCCTGCTGGCCGAGAAGGTCGCCGCCCTGCGCGTCGGTGACGCTCTGGACCCCAACACCCAGATCGGCCCGGCCGTCTCCGAAGACCAGATGGAGACGAGCTACAAGTATATCGACATCGCGACCTCCGAAGGCGGCCGTGTGGTCACCGGCGGCGACCGCATCAAGCTCGACAATCCGGGCTGGTACGTGCGTCCGACCCTGATCGCCGACACCGAGGCCGGCATGCGGATCAACAACGAGGAGGTCTTCGGGCCCGTCGCCTCGACCATCCGCGTCAAGAGCTACGAAGAGGCCCTGGAGATCGCCAACGGCGTCGAGTTTGGCCTGTCGGCCGGCATCGCCACCACCTCGCTCAAGCACGCCCGCCACTTCCAGCGCTACGCCCGCGCGGGCATGACCATGGTCAACCTGGCCACGGCCGGCGTCGACTATCACGTGCCGTTCGGCGGCACGAAGAGCAGCTCGTACGGAGCCCGCGAACAGGGCTTCGCGGCGGTCGAGTTCTTCACCCAGACCAAAACCTCCTACTCGTGGTCCTAAGCAGCATGTCCTCAGCCATCTATCCCAGCCTGAAGGGCAAGCGCGTCGTCATCACCGGCGGCGGCTCGGGCATCGGGGCCGGCCTGACCGCCGGCTTCGCGCGCCAGGGCGCCGAGGTGATCTTCCTCGACATCGCCGACGAAGACTCCAAGGCCCTGGAGGCCGAGCTGGCCGGCTCGCCGATCCCGCCGGTCTACAAGCGCTGCGACCTGATGAACCTCGACGCGATCAAGGCGACCTTCGCCGAGATTGGCGACGTCGACGTGCTGGTCAACAACGCCGGCAATGACGACCGTCACAGCCTCGGCGACGTGACCGGCGCCTATTGGGACGAGCGGATCAACGTCAACCTGCGCCACATGCTGTTCTGCACCCAGGCCGTCGCGCCGGGCATGAAAAAGCGCGGCGGCGGCGCGGTGATCAACTTCGGTTCGATCAGCTGGCACCTGGGCCTTGAGGACCTGGTGCTCTACGAAACCGCCAAGGCCGGCATCGAGGGCATGACCCGCGCCCTGGCCCGCGAGCTCGGTCCCGACGACATCCGCGTCACCTGCGTGGTGCCCGGCAACGTCAAGACCAAGCGCCAAGAGAAATGGTACACGCCCGAAGGCGAGGCCGAGATCGTCAAGGCCCAGTGCCTGAAGGGCCGCATCCTGCCCGAGAACGTCGCCTCGCTGGTGCTGTTCCTGGCCTCGGACGACGCGTCGCTGTGCACAGGCCACGAGTACTGGATCGACGCCGGCTGGCGCTAGGCCGTATCCGATCGGGAGGGAACTAGCCTTTCGGCCCCTACGGGCTTTCCCGTTCCCTCCTCAACCCTTATCGAATGCGCAGCACCGATATCTGGGAGATCATTCGGCAATGACCTGCGTCTGGGACTTGAAGGCGACCTTGGGCGAAGGCCCGATCTGGCTGGACGACACCCTTTGGTTTGTCGATATCAAGGGTCAGAAGATCCACAGCTACCGGCCGGACTCAGGCGAGATATTCTCCTTTGATGCGCCGCGGCCGGCCTGGCGGGCCAGGTCCGGCAGGGCGTCGAGCGCAGCGGCGGCGCCGCCGAAGCGGTTCATCAGCGAGCGGAAGGTGCGCGGGCCGACGCTTTCGCTGCGGATCAACCGCAGCCAGTCGAGACGCTGGCGATCGTTGAGGACCCGGCGCTGGACAATCGTCCCAACGACGCGACGGTCGACAGCGAAGGCCGCCTGTGGTTCGGCACCATGCACGACGGTGAAGAAAACCCCACCGGTTCGCTCTACCGCATGGACGCCACCGGCATCGCGCGGATGGACAAGGACGTCTGCATCACCAACGGCCCGTGCGTCTCGCCGGACGGCAAGACCTTCTACCACACCGACACCCTGGAAAAGACGATCTACGCCTTTGACCTGTCCGAGGACGGCCTGCTGTCGAACAAGCGCGTCTTCGTGAAGTTCGCCGTGGGCGACGACGTCTATCCGGACGGCTCGGTCGTCGACTCCGAAGGCTATCTGTGGACGGCCCTGTGGGGCGGTTTCGGCGCGGTCCGCTTCGCTCCCACCGGCGAGGCCGTGGCGCGCATCGAACTGCCCGCCCCCAACGTCACCAAGCCCTGCTTCGGCGGGCCCGACCTGAAGACCCTCTATTTCACCACCGCCCGCAAGGGCCTGAGCGACGAGACCCTGGCCCAGTATCCGCTGGCTGGCGGCCTGTTCGCCATCCAGGTCGACGTCGCTGGCCAACCCCAACATGAGGTACGCCTTGTCTAACCGCACGCCCCGCCGGTTCCGGTCCCGCGATTGGTTCGATAACCCCGACCATATCGACATGACCGCGCTCTATCTGGAGCGCTTCATGAACTACGGGATCACGCCGGAGGAGCTGCGCAGCGGCAAGCCGATCATCGGCATCGCCCAGACCGGCAGTGACATCTCGCCCTGCAACCGCATCCATCTGGACCTGGTCCAGCGGGTGCGGGACGGGATCCGCGACGCCGGGGGCATTCCCATGGAGTTTCCGGTCCATCCGATCTTCGAGAACTGCCGTCGCCCGACGGCGGCGCTGGACCGGAACCTCTCGTACCTGGGTCTCGTCGAGACCCTGCACGGCTATCCGATCGACGCCGTCGTTCTGACCACCGGCTGCGACAAGACCACCCCGGCGGGCGTCATGGCCGCCACCACGGTCAATATCCCGGCCATCGTGCTGTCGGGCGGTCCGATGCTGGACGGCTGGCACGAGAACGAGCTGGTGGGCTCGGGCACCGTCATCTGGCGCTCGCGCCGCAAGCTGGCGGCCGGCGAGATCACCGAGGAAGAGTTCATCGACCGCGCCGCCAGCTCGGCGCCGTCGGCGGGCCACTGCAACACCATGGGCACGGCCTCGACCATGAACGCCGTCGCCGAGGCGCTGGGCCTGTCGCTGACCGGCTGCGCGGCCATCCCCGCCCCGTACCGCGAGCGCGGCCAGATGGCCTACAAGACCGGCCAGCGCATCGTCGACCTGGCCTATGACGACGTCAAACCGCTCGACATTCTCACGAAGAAGGCCTTCGAGAACGCCATCGCCCTGGTGGCGGCGGCCGGCGGCTCGACCAACGCCCAGCCGCACATCGTGGCCATGGCCCGTCACGCCGGCGTCGAGATCACCGCCGACGACTGGCGCGCGGCCTATGACATCCCGCTGATCGTCAACATGCAGCCGGCCGGCAAGTATCTGGGCGAGCGCTTCCACCGGGCCGGCGGCGCGCCGGCGGTGCTTTGGGAGCTGCTGCAGCAAGGCCGCCTGCACGGCGACGTCCTGACCGTCACCGGCAAGACCATGGCCCAGAACCTCGAGGGCCGCGAAACCTCCGACCGCGAGGTGATCTTCCCCTACGCCCAGCCGCTGGCCGAGAAGGCCGGGTTCCTCGTTTTGAAGGGCAACCTGTTCGACTTCGCGATCATGAAGTCCAGCGTGATCGGCGAGGAGTTCCGCAAACGCTACCTGTCGCAGCCCGGCCAGGAAGGCGTGTTCGAGGCGCGCGCCGTCGTGTTCGACGGCTCGGACGATTACCATAAGCGGATCAACGATCCGGCCCTGGAGATCGACGAGCGCTGCATCCTCGTCATCCGTGGCGCGGGTCCGATCGGCTGGCCCGGCTCGGCCGAGGTGGTCAACATGCAGCCGCCGGATCACCTCCTGAAGAAGGGGATCATGAGCCTGCCCACCCTGGGTGACGGCCGTCAGTCGGGCACCGCCGACAGCCCCTCGATCCTGAACGCCTCGCCCGAGAGCGCGGTCGGCGGCGGCCTGTCCTGGCTGCGAACCGGCGACACCATCCGGATCGACCTCAACACCGGCCGCTGCGACGCCCTGGTGGACGAGGCGACGATCGCTGAGCGCAAGAAAGAGGGCATTCCGGCCGTGCCGGCGACCATGACGCCCTGGCAGGAAATCTACCGCGCCCACGCCAGTCAGCTCGACACCGGCGGGGTGCTGGAGTTCGCGGTCAAGTACCAGGATCTGGCGGCCAAGCTGCCTCGGCACAATCACTGACACCAAGGGCCTTCGGAGCGATCCGGAGGCCCTTTTCACAGCGCTCCCGGACGATCGCTCGCGCTTCACAACAGGCGGGCGAATCGCATTCCCTCCGTCAACGAACGCTGAAATGCGACGGGGCTGGGGGGCGCCATGGAACTCAAGGAATATTTTCTAGGCCTGTTGGCCATCATCACCGGCTTGGCGATCACCGACATGATCCTGAGCGTGC
>NCDQ01000585.1 GCA_002280275.1 Caulobacter vibrioides
ATCACCTGGACGGTCGCGCCGAGATAGTCGCCGCGGCGCTCCTTCTCGATGATCGTCTTGTAGATCTGGCCGGTGGTGATGTTGTCGGCCTTGGTCGCCGACACCCCGGTGAAGCGCTCGTAGTGGCCAAGGTCGAGGTCGGTTTCGGCCCCGTCATCGGTCACGAAGACCTCGCCGTGCTGATACGGGCTCATCGTGCCCGGATCGACGTTGAGATAGGGGTCGAGCTTACGGAGGCGGACCTTGTAGCCGCGCGCTTGCAGCAGCGCGCCGAGCGCCGCCGAGGCCAGACCTTTGCCAAGCGAGGAAACCACGCCGCCGGTGATGAAGATGTACCGCGTCATGGGCGACCAGATTACCCGTGATTCGTGGACGCGGGGAGAAAGACCCGCGTTCATCAACAAGATTAAACCCCCGAGGTGGCCCTCGGGGGTCGGTGAAAGCGCCGTCGGGGACGGTTAGGGCTTGGGCTGGCTGGCCGGAGCCGGGGCCGGCTCGGCGGGGGCCAGGAGCGCGGG
This sequence comes from Caulobacter vibrioides, assembly GCA_002280275.1. Taxonomy (GTDB): domain Bacteria; phylum Pseudomonadota; class Alphaproteobacteria; order Caulobacterales; family Caulobacteraceae; genus Caulobacter; species Caulobacter vibrioides_A. Next base: position 519 of record NCDQ01000585.1, read on the forward strand.
CTGCTGAACAGCAGGCGCTGGCGTGTTGATCTGCGGGGCCGGAGCCTGGATTCCGCCCGGCTGAGCGGTGGACGGCAGCGAGTTCAGCGAGCCCGGAGCCGGGGTCGGCGCGGGAACGTTCTGCAGCGTCTTGGCGTCGAGGCCCTGAATGCTGTCGGCGACCGAGCCGCTCTTGTCGAGGCGGCCGGTCAGGATGGTCAGGGTCAGGCTGATGACCAGGAAGATCGAGAACAGGATCCAGGTGATGCGGGTCAAGAGGTCGCCGGCGCCGCGCGCCGTCATCAAGCCGCCCGAGTTGCCGCCCATGCCCAGAGCGCCGCCCTCGGAGCGCTGCAGCAGCACCACCCCGATCAGGCCGAGGCAGACGACGATGTTGATGGCCAGCAGAACGCCGATGAGCATGACGAATGTGTTCTCGATCCGGGCGCGGGCCAAACCCCACGCGAAAAACGAAGCGGCCCCTCTACCACTAGAGGCGGCTCCACGCCATAGCTGGGAAGCGTCCTCGCGAACGCAAGCCCTAAGCCCCTCCCAAGGACCGCATGATCCTCGAGACCGAACGCCTCATCATCGCTCCCCTGACAGTCGACGACGCGCCGTTGATCTATCCGTTCTTCAGCGACGCCGAGGTGATGTCCAGCCTCGACCAGGAGCCCCTCGAGGACCCCGACGCCGTGGCCAACCGCGTCGGGGCCCAGGTCGATGAGATGGCCGGCGGCGACGCCGCCTACTGGGCGATCCGCCGCGCCGCCGACGGCGCCTTCATCGGCTTCTGCGAGATCTTCGACATCGACCGCCGCCGCGACAGGGCCGAGATCCGCTTCGCCGTCGCCCGCGAGGGTTGGGGTCAGGGCTTTGGCCTGGAAGCCCTGAGCGCCCTGCTCGCCCAGGTGGCCGCCGACGGGCTGAAGACGATCACCGCGCGGGTCCATCCTCCCCCCAGCGGGGGCGGTGTCCGCGCAGCGGACGGTGGGGGAAGTTCTGCGGACCTTGCCTCTTCCCCCTCCGTCGTCTCTTCGAGCCGACACCTCCCCCGCTGGGGGAGGATTTGGGGTGCGCTTTACCGGCTTCACGCGGTCACCCGCTGAAGGTTCGGAAAGGGATGCGGAGCGCCGGACAGCGTCCGGAGTGTGAGTGTGTTGTTACCGTTTCGACGAAGCCGCAACGCTCCGCGCAGCCGTTATCCGTCCGCGTCCCGTCAGGTGGCCCTGTTCAGGCCTTACCGGGACCCGAGCCCCTGGTTTCCCAGGCGCTCGACGGTCGAAGAGGACGAGCCAATCCAGGCTAAGACACATCCTTTTACCCTCAACCACGCCGACGGCGGGCGGGTGAGCCCAGCAAGCTCAGCCCCGGACCGTCCGAGTATCCCCCTCGAACCTGTCCCCGCTCGACCGCCCCCCGCCGCCGCAAATGGTCGCTGGCCATGCGCCCCTTCCTCGCGACGAGGTGGGTAGAGATTACGACAGGTTTTCAGGCCGGGGATGAAAGCGGGAAAACGCCCATAGAAGCCCCTCTTCCAGAGGGAGATGGAGAGGCCCAAGCAAAGCTTGGGAGGGTGAGGGGCCTCACCCTTTCCGGACCAGGCAG
>NCDQ01000586.1 GCA_002280275.1 Caulobacter vibrioides
GCCAATGTCGGCTATCTCGGCTACAGCCGCCAGCGTCGCCGGCTGCCGTTCTAGAGCATTTCACGACCTGACTGCGTCAGGCCGTGAACTCTAATCTTTTGTTTTGGCGCATTTTTCTTCACGCGAATCGGAACCACTTCGCTCGAAAAATGCTCTAGAGCGCGGACGATCCCTTCAACTCAGTCCGCGCGCTGGATGCTGTAGCGGAAGATCCGCGACTCCCCGGCCTGCAGGGTGACGCGCCAGGCGACCTTGCCGTCGCGCATGTCGTGTCGTGCGGGTTCGCCCACCACCTTGAACTGCGGCGCGCTGGGATCGTGACGGATCTCCACCGTGATCGGCGCCGTCTTGGCGTTGGCCAGGTGGAGCTCGTAGGTGCGGCGCACACGGCCTTTTGACAGCGTCCGTTCCTCGACGAGGCGCGGCCGGGCGTGGACGTCCATGGCGCGGCCGATGACGAGGTCCAGAGGCTCTCCCACCGCCACGTCGCGCACCGCCTGTTCGCCGGCGAAGGTCGGGCGGCCCGCAGCCGTCTCGATCGCCGACAAGGCGCCCGAGGGCAGGGGCTTGCCCAGGCCATTGGCGGTCTTGTTCTCCAGCCGCAGCACGACATCGGGCGTGATCACCGGCGCGTCCGCCGGGTCATAGCCGTCATAGCTGTCCATCGCGACAGCGTAGAGCCGCTGGAAGGCGACGTCCTTCTGGTCGAGGAAGGCCACCTGCTTGGTCTGCCGGGCGTTCAGGGTGACCGGCTCGGGCAGGGTGTAGAGCTTGTAGTCGCCCAGGTTCGACTGCTCGGCCAGCTTGGCGCGCGCGCCGGTGACCATGATCTCGTCGGCGCCGAAGCGGGCCATGGGCGCGGCCGACATCACCGGGGGGATGGGCAGAGGCGGCGGCGGCGGTGGTGGCGGCGCCTGGCCGAAGTGGGTGGTGTCCATCGGCCAACAGGCGCGGTGAATGGATCGAGCCTCGCCCCTATCCACGCGGACGGGCCTGCGCGCCAGCTTTCCCGCCACGGCCTGGGTCTTGGCGTTGGCGAACTGGCTGCCGCCGCTGTTGACCAGGGTGAGCCATCCGGTCAGGTCCAGGCGCTGCCCGTCGGGGTGGATGCGCGCCACATAGTCGGCCTGCCAGTTCACGCCCAGCGCCAGGTAAGAGACCGTCAGCTTCGCCCGCGTGGGCGCCGGGACCTCGACGATGGTCGAGAGGCTGGGCTTGTCGGTCAGGCCCTCGGGGACGGCGCCCAGAACCAGACGCTCGGCGCCGCCAGAGCAGCCCAGGGCTTCGACCCCCTCGGCCGTGCGAACCATCAGGCCGTAGGGGCCCTGGACCAGCGTGGCGTCGACGGTCTGCTGGCGGCCGGTCCTGCGGTTGGTGCGCACCACCTTGATCGGCTGGCCCAGCGAGCGCTCGATCAGGGTTCCGGGGCTCAAGAGGGCGTAGTCAT
>NCDQ01000587.1:0-2627 GCA_002280275.1 Caulobacter vibrioides
GAACCCGCGCCGCCGCGCCCATCCGCTCCAGCGCCGACTGCAGGCGCGCGGGCAGCGCCCGGTCCGGCGAGAGCCCCAGACCCGCGGTGATCGAGTCGCCCAGCACCGCAACCACGGACGGCGGCGGCGCCTTGGGCTTGCGCGTGGCGGCGAGCGCCGCGCCTGGCGTGGACAGGGCCACAAGACTCGCCAGGACGCGCCGGCGATCGGGAGCAGGACTTGCGAACAAAGGCTGGGACATCACCATGGGCAAACCGTATCGTTCTCTTTCAGAACATAATCATGACCCTGCGCGTTGAACGCAGGCTGAAGGGGAGAAGCGCCGATGCGTCGACAGGTTCGCGAAATCTTGATCATCGGCGTGGCGGCCTGCGCCCTCGCCGCCTGCGGCCAGAGCCCGGGCGCGCCGAACACGACGGTCGGCTACGGCCCCAACCCGGCCCTGCCAGAACCCAGCCGCAGCCTGCTGCCGACGGTCAAGATCTCGAAGGTCGTCGGCTGGTCCAAAGACGCCAAGCCGCGCGCGCCGGCCGGCTTTGAGGTGCAGCCCTTCGCGACGGGCCTTGATCATCCGCGCTGGCTGCTGGCCTTGCCCAACGGCGACGTGCTGGTGGCTGAAAGCAACAAGCCCGCCCGCCAGGACAAGCCCAAGGGCCTGCGCGCCTTCGCCGAGGCCACGCTGATGAAGAAGGCCGGCGCGGGCGTGCCCAGCGCCGACCGCATCAGCCTGCTGCGCGACCAGGACGGCGACGGGATCGCCGACTTGAAGACTCCGTTCCTGGTCAATCTGTACTCGCCGTTCGGCATGGCCCTGGTCGGAAACACGCTCTACGTCGCCAACGCCGACGCTATCGTCGCCTTCCCCTACACCGAGGGCGCGACGACCATCTCCGCCGGCCCCCGCAAGGTCGCCGACCTTCCGGGCGGGCCGATCAATCACCACTGGACCAAGAACATCATCGCCAGCCCCGACGGGACCAAGCTCTACGCGGCCGTCGGCTCGAACAGCAATGTTGGCGAGAACGGCATGGACAACGAGGTCGACCGCGCCGCGATCCTCGAGGTCGACCTGGCGACGGGCCAGAAGCGCGTCTTCGCCTCGGGCCTGCGCAACCCCGTCGGCCTGTCGTGGAACCCGGCCAATGGCCAGCTGTGGACCGCGGTCAACGAACGCGACGAACTGGGCAATGATCTGGTGCCCGACTACATGACCTCGGTCCGCGACGGCGGCTTCTATGGCTGGCCCTACAGCTATTTCGGCCAGCGCGTCGACAAGCGCGTCAAGGACAACCGCAATCCGCAGGCCGGCTACAAGGTGATCTTCGTGCCCTTCAGCGGCGGCAAGCCGGCGGGCGGGGTCGAGGACTTTTTGACGGGCTTCCTCGATAGCGAAGGCAAGGCCCAGGGCCGCCCGGTGGGCGTAACGGTGGATACGACGGGCGCGCTGCTGGTGGCCGATGACGTAGGCAACGTCGTCTGGCGGGTGAGTGCGGGAGGCTAGGCTAAACGGGCTTCGTCATCGCGCGCTTCATGCGCGGGATAACGACGAAATGTAGTTCTGGAAGGGGTGGATTGCGGATCAAATCCTCCCCCTAGGGGGGGAGGTGTCGGCGAAGCCGACGGAGGGGGAAGAAGCCGGCTCGGCAGCACTTCCCCCTCCGGCCTTCGGCCTCCTCCCCCTCTGGGGGGAGGATTTTTACGAACGTCCGACCAGGGTCGAAAGCCGTCCTACCCCGCTACAGCTTCCCGCCAGCGAACAACCGGGTACAGAAACATCAGCCCGAAGGGTTTGACGCGCCCGACTGCCTCGGGCCACGGTTGAGGCCCTCCAAGCCCGACGAGTCACATGGACTTCAGCCCCCTGCCCACCTCCAGCCTGATCGGCGCGTTCCTGCTGGCGTTCCCGGCGCTGTTCTCGATCGTCAATCCGGTCGGGGCGGCGCTGATCTTCGACCAGGCCATGGGCGGTCGCTCGCGCCCGGAACGCCTGAAGCTGGCGCGCGCCATCGGTTTCTACGCCTTCCTGGTGCTCTTGGGGTCGCTGCTGCTGGGCGGCTACATCCTGAACTTCTTCGGCGTCAGCATCGGCGCGCTGCGGGTCGCGGGCGGCCTCGTCGTGGCGATCCGGGCCTGGGGCCTTCTGATGGCCCCCGAGCAGAACGAGGACCGCAAGGCCAATCAGACCGAGCCGGCCCAGAGCCACCACGACGTGGCCTTCTTCCCGCTGACCATGCCCTTCACCACCGGTCCCGGCTCGATCTCGGTGGCGATCGCCCTATCGTCGCAACGCCCGACCGAAGGCGACGCGGTGGCCCCGTTCTTTATCGGCGCCAGCCTCGCGGCCGCGCTGGTCGCCGTGCTGGTCTGGCTCTGCTACAGCGCCTCGGGGCAGGTCATGCGCCTGCTGGGCCCGTCGGGCGCGCGGGTGCTGTCGCGACTGGTGGCGTTCCTGCTGCTGTGCATCGGCGTGCAGATCATCGCCTCGGGCGTAGAGAACCTGGTGGCCAAGTTCCTGCTCGCGCACCCGGGTTAATCCGTTGAACCCACGCGCCGTGTCGGCTAGGGCCAAGCCGTGACCGAAGCCCACGACACCCGCATCACGATCGACCTCGACGCCTTGGCGCACA
>NCDQ01000587.1:2637-3252 GCA_002280275.1 Caulobacter vibrioides
AACTACGCGACCTTGCGCGCGCGAGCGGGCGACGCCGAGGTGGCGCCGGCGGTGAAGGCGGACGCCTATGGCCTGGGCGCTGGTCCGGTCGCCGATCGCCTCTGGGCGGAAGGCGCGCGCAGCTTCTATGTCGCGCGGCTGGCCGAAGGGGTGTCCCTGCGCCAGTCGCTCGGTGACCGCGAGGCCACGATCTATGTGTTGGACGGCGCGACGCCGGGGTCGGGCGATACGCTGGAAGGCGCGCGGCTGATCCCTGTGCTCAACAGCCTGCCGCAGGTCGAGGCCTGGAACGTCCAGGCGCGATCGGGGCGGCTGCGGGCGGCCCTGCACATCGACACCGGCATGAACCGTCTGGGCCTGCGCCCCGAAGAGCTGAAGGTGCTGGTCGGATCGATCGACCGACTGAAGCGGCTGGATATTGAGCTGGTCGTCAGTCACCTGGCCTGCGCCGAGACCCCCGAGCATCCCCTGAACGCCACGCAGCTGGCGCGTTTCCAGGAGGCGGCCACCCTGTTGCCGGGCGTCCGGCGCAGCCTGGCCAACTCGGGCGGCCTGTTTCTCGGCGAAGCCTATCGCTTCGACCAGGCCCGACCTGGCGTCAGCCTCTACGGCGGC
>NCDQ01000119.1 GCA_002280275.1 Caulobacter vibrioides
CTGCGCGAGCGCCTGCCGGTGCCGGAGTCGATGCTGGGCGGCGGTGAGCACTATGTGCTGGAGGTCCAGGGCGACTCCATGATTGAGGCCGGGATCCTCGACGGCGACTACGTGATCATCAAGAAGGGTGACACCGCCACCTCCGGCGAGATCGTCGTGGCGCTCGTGGGTGAGGAAGCCACGCTTAAGCGCCTTCGTAAGAAGGGCGGCTCGATCGCCCTGGAGGCGGCGAACCCCAAGTATGAGACGCGCATCTTTGGACCCGATCAGGTCGAGGTGCAGGGTAAGCTGGTCGGTTTGATCCGGCGCTACCACTGATCCCAAGGCGCTTGGCGCTTCAGCAATGTGAGGCCCTGGTCCGGAAAGGAGCAGGGCCTTTCATATGTTCAGGCGTCGCGCCTTAGTCGCCCATGCTCTGCGAACTGCTTCGCCATGACGTCGAAACCCGCCCAGGCCGCCGCGGCGAGCGCCCCGCCCGTGCTGACCCGACGCACGCCAAGCCTGGCTAGACTGTCTACCGTCATGTCGTCCCCCCAGAGCAGCACGTTCACAGGCTTGGGCGCGACCGCTTCGACAATCGTCTTGATCTCGACCGGATCGGTGACGGCGGGGGCGTAAAGACAGTCCGCTCCAGCGTCGGCATAGGCCTTCAGGCGTTCGAGCGTCGGCGCTAGTTCCCGGCGGCCGCGCAGATAGCCTTCGGTGCGGCCCACGAGCATCACATCGCGTCCACTCGCGTCGATCGCCGCCCGCGCCGCCTTGAGCCGCTCCACGGCCACAGGCAGCTCGTAGAGCGCCGTGCCGGACCAGTCCTCGATCGAAAGCCCCGCAACGCCGGTTTCGATCGCCAAGGTCACGCTCTGGGCCACCTCGGGGGGCGTCTCGCCAAAACCGTTCTCGAAGTCCGCGTTGACCGGTAAATCGGTGGCCGCGCACAGCATCGCCAGATGGGCGATGACCTCGTCGCGGGTCACTTCCCCGTCGGCCTTGCCGAGCGCCCAGGCCATGCCCGCGCTCGTCGACGCCAGAGCCTTGAAGCCCAACCGTTCCAGCCGCTTGGCGCCGCCGGCGTCCCATGGGTTAGGCAGCGCAAAGCAACCTTCACCGTGCAGCGCTCGAAACACGGCGCGGCGGTGGGCGTAAGGATCTGACATGGCTGGGTCTCCGGGGAATGAACGTGATGGGCCGGTCGTTTCCTAGCACTCTTCGCGCCACGGGCTGTCAGTAGCCGCTCCAGGGCCGGACGCCGCGCAAAGGCTGCGCCCAGACAATCCGCCAGCCGTCCGGCCGTCGATAGAGCTCGGCCGCGCCATAGCGCGCAAAGTCATCGCCCGTAAGCAGCACGGTCTCGGCGCACAGCGGCGGAATGCGCGGCGGCGCGGGCCCGCGCACCACCACGACCTCGCTTCGAACGCAAAGGCCGCTCAGCGTTTCGGGGTCTGGGACCTTGCGAGACCAGGCCAGAGACAAGCGCACAGGGGCGCCCAAATCTGGCGCGCACACCCATTGGTCGCAGCCATAGAGGCTCCAGGTTGCTGGCTGAAGCCCCCTGCGTCGCGCCCACAGCTCGGCCCCGAACCGTTTCGCGTCGGTCCGCAGTAGAACCGCGGCGTCCCCCGAGCGCACGGCGGCCGTCGCGCCGTCGGCGGCGATCCAGGCGTCCGGCGGCGGCGGCCTCGGCCACACGGCGACAGCCAGCGCCAATGGCGCGCCGATCCAGCGCAGGCGGCCCCTCCAGAGGCACAGGACCATCAGGCCCACGAAGGCCAGCAGCAGAACCTGCGGCGGGGCGCTGGCGACGACATGCTGCGCGCCGTGCGCACCGGCGAACAGACCCGCGACAGCCAGCATGGCGTCGACGCCCCAACCGGCGATCGCCAGGAACGGGGCGCCCAGCCCGATAGGCTCCAGGACGGCGCCAATCGCCAGGAACGGCATGATCACGAACGAAGACAACGGCGCCACAAGCAGGTTCGCCGGCAGCCCCCACACCGCGACCCGGTTGAAGTGCTGCATGGCGAAGGGAGCCGTGGCGAGACCCGCGACGAAACTGGCCATGACGCTGGCGGCGAGCCAGGCGACGGCGGCCTGCGGCGCTTGAATCCACCACGGTGTCGACAGTTCCCGAACGGGCCTGGGCCAGGCCTCGGCCAGCGCGACCAAGGCGGCCGTTGCGGCGAAGGACATCTGGAAACCCGGCTCGCCCGCCGTTTCTGGCTTGAGCAGCAGGATCAAAAGGGCCGCCAGCGCCAGACCATGCAGGGTGATCGCGCGTCGATCGAACAGGATAGCCAGGAAGGCCACGCTGGCGGTGATGGCGGCCCGCTCTGCGGGCGGCGGCGCGCCTGAGACGACCAGATAGCCCAGGACCGCGACAAGCCCCGCTGTCGCCGCGATCTTTTTGCCCGGCGCGCGCAGGGCCAGCCACGGCCAGGCGGCGACGCCCAGTCGGAAGGCCACGAAGACAAAGCCGCCCACGATCGCCATGTGTAAGCCCGAGATCGACAGAATGTGAGCAAGGCCCGAAGCGCGCATCGCCTCGGTTTGGCTGTCGGTGATCCAGGCCTCGTGCCCGGTCACCATGGCCGCCCCGACACCGCCGCTGGTTGGCCCCATCCTGGCGAGCAGCCGCTGGGCCAGGTCCCAGCGCAAGGCGTTCACCGCCATGCTAAGGCGCAAGCGCGCGGGCGGAGGCGCCAGCCTGGCGCTCTCGATGTCGCCGATGGTGAAGCCCACCCCGCCGATAGAGTCGAACCAGGCGTCGCGGGCGAAGTCGTAAGCGCCGGGCGCAGCGGGCGGCGGAGGCGGTCCCAGCATCGCTCGAAGGCGAATCGCGCTTCCCGGTTGCGGTATCGCGTTCTCGCCGATCGTGACGCGGATCCGGCGCGGCGTGTCTTCTGGCTTCAGCCCCGCGATTCTCACCGGCGCGATCAGCACACGCTGTCCGCCGGCGCCGGGGCTGACCACGTCCACCACGAACCCTTCAACACGCCGCACCACCCGCTCGCCACCGACAACCGGCGCAGCCACCTGCTCGCTGCGAACCTTGGCGGCGAACGTCCCGGCCGCACCAAAGCCCGCCAAGCCCAGCAACACCGCCGCGACCGCAGGCGCGTTCCAGCGCCGCGCCGCCCAGGCCACGAGGGACAAGCCCGCCGCCAGAAGGCCCAAGCCCCAAAGCGCAGGCTCGACGCGCGCCTCAAGATACGCAGCAGCGCCTAGGCCAAACGCCACGGGCGCCCAGAGGAAGCGGCGATCAAGGTTGTCTGACGCCTCGGTCGACGTGGCCCGCCACAGCGTTCGCCAGCCCAGGACTCCTGGCGACGCTGGCGGGCGCACCATCTCGCCTTCAGTGTCTAACACGCGGAAACCGCTGTATTTTTCGCAAGATCGTGTCGCATTCCGCATTGCGGAAAACCGCTAGGCCCGGCGTTGGACCGCGTGCTAAGACGCCTCGCCTGCGTCGCTTCGCGGCGAACGTTTCCCAGCGCCGCCTTGGCGCCCTGTCCTGCAGCCTTGAAGTCCATGTCGAACCCCACACCCACCGGCGTCGTCACGCGCTTCGCCCCCTCGCCCACCGGTTTCCTGCATATCGGCGGCGCTCGCACGGCGCTGTTCAACTGGTTATATGCACGCCATACGGGAGGGAAGTTCCTAATTCGCGTCGAGGACACCGATCGCGAGCGCTCGACCGAGGCGGCCGTCGCCGCGATCTTCGAGGGCCTGGACTGGTTGGGCCTCAAGTCCGACGACGAGGTGGTCTTCCAGCACACCCGCGCGCCGCGTCACGTGGAGGTGGTGCATGAGCTGCTGGCCAAGGGCCGCGCCTATCGCTGCTGGATGAGCGTCGAGGAACTGGAAGTCGCCCGCGAAAAGGCCCGCGCCGAAGGCCGCGCGATCCGCTCGCCCTGGCGCGACGCCCCGGAAGGTGACCTCTCCGCGCCGCACGTGATCCGCTTCAAGGGCCCGTTGGACGGCGAGACCGTGGTCAACGACCTGGTCAAGGGCCCCGTCACCTTCAAGAACATCGAGCTGGACGATCTTGTCCTGCTCCGCGCGGACGGCGCGCCGACCTATAACCTGGCGGTCGTGGTGGATGACCATGACATGGGCGTGACCCACGTGATCCGTGGCGACGACCATCTGAACAACGCCGCCCGTCAGACCCTGATCTATCAGGCCATGGACTGGGTCGTGCCGGCCTTCGCGCATATCCCGCTCATCCACGGGCCGGACGGCGCCAAGCTGTCCAAGCGTCACGGCGCCCAGGCCGTCGGCGAGTTCGCCGACCTTGGCTACATCCCCGAAGGCATGCGCAACTATCTGGCCCGCCTGGGCTGGGGTCATGGCGACGACGAGGTCTTCACCGACGAGCAGGCGATCAGCTGGTTCGACGTGGCGGATGTCGTCAAAGCCCCCGCGCGCCTGGACTGGGCCAAACTGAACCACATCAACGCCCAGCACCTGCGCAAGGCCGACGATTCGCGGTTGACGGCGCTGGCCTTGACGGCGGCGGAGAAGCGCGGCGAGCCCCTGCCCGCTGACGCCGCCGAGCGCATTGCGCGTACGGTTCCCGAGGTCAAGGAAGGCGCCAAGACGATCCTTGAACTGGTCGATCACTGCGCATTCGCGCTGAGGACCCGTCCATTGGCGCTGGAAGAGAAAACTCAAAAGCAGCTTACCGAAGAGACGGTCGAACGTCTGAAGCGTCTGCGCGACCAACTGGCGGCCGCGCCCGCCTTTGACGCCGGCGCACTGGAAACCGTGTTGAAATCATTCGCGGAATCCGAAGGCGTCGGCTTCGGCAAGTTTGGTCCGGCCCTGCGCGGGATCCTCACGGGCGGGGCGCCCGCCCCCGACCTGAACAAGACCATGGCGGCTCTCTCCCGCGATGAGGCGATTGGCCGTCTTGACGACGCGCTGGCGCCTCGCGCATGAGGCGCTATAACGCACCCGCGAAAAGCGAAAATTGGACTGCCCGTCCCAATAATGAAGGGGTCTACGGATGACCGATAAAGCCACGCTGACGATCGGCGATAAGAGCTATGAGCTGCCGATCCTCAAGGGCAGCACGGGTCCGGACGTCATCGACGTCCGAAAGATCTACGGTGAGAGCGATCACTTCACGTTCGATCCGGGCTTCACCTCCACCGCCTCGTGCGAGAGCAAGATCACCTATATCGACGGCGATGCGGGCGTTCTGCTGCACCGCGGCTATCCGATCGACCAGCTGGCCGAGAACTCCTCGTTCCTTGAGGTCTGCTATCTGCTGCTGCACGGCGAACTGCCCAAGGCCGACGAGTTCGCCAAGTTCGAGCACAACATCACCTACCACACGATGTTGCACGCTCAGTTCGACCGCTTCTTCGAGGGCTTCCGTCGCGACGCCCATCCGATGGCGGTCATGACCGGCGCCGTCGGCGCTCTGTCGGCCTTCTATTCGGACAGCATCAACGTCGACGACGCGCGTGAGCGCGAGATCAGCGCCCATCGCCTGATCGCCAAGATGCCGACGATCGCCGCCCGCGCCTACAAGTACACGGTCGGCCAGCCGTTCGTGTCGCCGCGCAATGATCTGTCCTACTCGGAAAACTTCCTGCGCATGTGCTTCGCCGTGCCGGCCGAGGACTGGAAGCCGAACCCGGTGCTGACCCGCGCCATGGACCGGATCTTCATCCTCCACGCCGACCACGAGCAGAACGCCTCGACCTCGACCGTCCGCCTGGCCGGCTCGTCGGGCGCGCACCCGTTCGCCTGTATCGCCGCCGGCATCGCCTGCCTGTGGGGCCCGTCGCACGGCGGCGCCAACCAGGAAGCGCTGGAGATGCTGGAGACCATCGGTTCGGTCGACAACATCAAGGACTACGTCCAGGGCGTGAAGGACCGGAAGTACAAGCTGATGGGCTTCGGCCACCGCGTGTACAAGAACTTCGACCCGCGCGCGAAGGTCATGCAAAAGACTGCGCACGAGGTTCTGGCCGAACTGGGCCACAACAACGACCCGCTGTTGCAGGTCGCCCAGGAGCTGGAAAAGGTCGCCCTGAACGACCCGTACTTCGTCGACCGCAAGCTGTACCCGAACATCGACTTCTATTCGGGCATCACCCTGCGCGCGATGGGCTTCCCGACCAACATGTTCACCGTGCTGTTCGCCCTGGCCCGGACCGTGGGCTGGATCAGCCAGTGGAAGGAAATGTTCGAGGACCCCACCCGCAAGATCGGTCGTCCGCGTCAGCTCTATACGGGCGCCACGCAGCGCGACTACGTCACGCTCGACAAGCGCTAAGGCGCTCCCAGTCCTGCTTTACGGATCAGGCCCCGCTTCGGCGGGGCCTTTTTCGTTTCAGCGCTTTAGCAGAAAGCTGAGCACCTCGGCGACGGCGCGGTAGAGCGCTTCGGGGATCTCCTCGTCGATCTCGATCGTCGACAGCGCCTGGGCCAGGACCGGGTCCTCCTCGATCGGCACCCCGTGCTCCTTGGCCGTCTCGATAATCTTCTCGCCGATCCAGCCCTGACCCGAGGCGACGACCTTGGGCCCTGGTCCACGAAATGCCCCAGCGCACTGACGCCTCGCGTCGGCGGCGCGCCTGAATGTACCGCCACTTCCGGCGTCAGGTCCGCCTGGCGCAACGCTGCTCCAAGGGCCTCCTCCCCGGCTCTTAGGCGCGAAATGGTCTCGGCGCGTTCAGCCCAGAGCGACACGCGGGTTCGAGCCCCGGTGAGCACGACCAGCGCATGCACCGGCCCAAGCGGTTCCACATCGATCGAGAAGCGCGCTCGGTAGGTCGGCTCCACCGCCGATACGGCGCCGCCACCGCCGCCGCCGCCATCTCGGCTGATCTCGAATTGCGCCACGGCGACCCCCTGGGGCGTGACGAACGGCAGATCAAAGTTCAGCTTCGCCGAAGGAACGCGCGGCTCTGCGGTCTCTTGCTCCTGAACCACAGGTTCGGGCAGTGACGCGATCTGCATCAGGTCCTGACGGGCCAGGGCCGATTGGACGCCCTTGAGCAGGCGGCGGGCCATCGTCTCAGGGCTTCCCGTCAATTGGGGGCTCGGATCCGTGGGCTTCTGCCCCGCCGTCGGTCCGCCAGCATAGGGCGGCGGCGGAACCTTCGCCCGCGCCTCTTCTCCCGTCGGGCCATAGCCGCGCGCCACAAGCGGGCGGGACTCGGTCGGTTCGGTCTCCGGCGGTTCAACCTCGCCGTCCAGATGCTCCACCTGGATCAGCGCCGGGAGCGTCGGCTTGGCGATAACCGCCTTCGTCACCGACGGCTCGACGCCCTTCTGAGGCGGCGCGACAAAGGCTCCAAACCGCGCCTCAATGTCCTGATCAAAGGGCGCTGTCTCGATCCGAGGAGAAGCTTGGGTCGCTGGCCCGCCCGGTAAAGCCTGGGTGGGCGGCGCTGAGGGCGGCGACGCTGCAGGGGGCGACGCGCCAGCGTCCCGAGCGAGGGGATGCGCGACAGGAGGCCCGGGCGTGGAACTTCTTTGCGTGGGCGCGGAGGTGACCAGCGGGGCCGCCCGGTGGTCGGCGCTTAGCGGTCGGCCGAGCTCCAAGTCTGCGTGATCCGCCTCGCTGTCTCCGCCAACCTGCGGAGCTATGTCACCTCTCTGCTCGCTCGGTCTGGCCGTGAGCTCGATCCGGGCGAGCCAGGCCGACAGCGCGCCCCGAAACACCAGCAGCGCCGCCTTTAGGTCTCCCTCGTTGGCGAAGGGCTGCGGCGCGGGACCTGAAGTGGACGGAATGGCGACCGCCCTCGCCAAGTGCGCCTCCAGCAAGACCCCGGACCGTTCCACCGCGTGCCTAAGGCCAGCGGCGGTCGTGATCTCTGGAATGGTTGGCGTTACGGACAGGAGCGTCCGGGCGGCCTCGACGACATCGGGCGGCGAACTAGCCTCGCCGACAATGGCGGCCACATCCGCCATCAGCGGCGCAATACCTGCCTGCCTGGGCACAGCCTCGGCCGTCGCCACCCGGACCGCGCGCGCGATCTGAGTTTCAGGGTGAGGCCTCGAAGCGGGCGCAGTGGCCTGGATGGTGGGCGATAGGGCCTCTTTCGGCGTGGTCGCGGCCTGTTCGGTGTCTCCCGCCGACGCTTGCCCCGCTTGTTCGACCTGTCCCCGCGCCTGCGGGGAGTCGGCCTGGGCCTGACTGACCATGCCAGCGAGTTGGGCGGTTGTATTCGTCAACGCCTGCCGCGCCAGGGCCTGAAGAACCGCGCTGGAATCAGCTCCTGTTCCGGCCGGAGCGGCTGGAAGGATCGGAGACACGGGCGCGGTCGGGTCTACAGCCACGACGACGACTCCACGACGACAGCTGCACCTAGGCTAGCGCCTTGAGCGTAAACCGTTGATTAACCAAAATACACGCAACTGGCTTCTAGCCTGTGAAGGCGGCCCTACCGCGCGCGCTCAGAAAGTCCAGCAGCGCGGTCGCCGCCGCTTCTGAAGGGTCGGGCATGCCTCGGCCCATCTTGTCGAGCGCCGCGTACTGCTCGGCCGCCTGGCGCTGGCGCAAGGCGCAATCATCCAGGCGAATGGCCACCTCGCGCGCCAAGCCCTCTCCCTCGCAAGCGTCCTGGATCAACTCTGGCGCCACGGCCTTGCCGGCCGCGATGTTGAACAGAGTGATCCAGCGCGGCTTCATCAACCGCTTTACGATGGCGTAGGTGACCGCGCCCGTCTTGTAGCCGACCACCATCGGGCGGCCCGCCAGCGCCAGTTCGGTGGTCACGGTGCCGCTGCACGCCAAGGCCACGTCGCCAGCCAGAAAGGCGTCGTCCTTGAGGCCCTCATCCTCGATCACATGCGCCCGGAACGGCCAGCCGGCGACGCG
>NCDQ01000120.1 GCA_002280275.1 Caulobacter vibrioides
GCCATTCTGACCTCGAGCGTGCTGCTGCATCGGCTGATCGCCGTGCCGGTGCTGCGGCTGGCGCGCGCGGCGGACCACGTGCGCCTCCAGGGCGCCCGCGCCATTTCTCTCCCGGATGTCTCCGAGCGGAAGGATGAGCTGGGGGACCTGTCGCGATCGCTGGAGGACATGACGCATGCGCTGTCCGAGCGGATGGACGCCATCGAACGCTTCGCCGCCGACGTGGCGCATGAGATCAAGAACCCGCTGACCTCGATCCGGTCGGCGATCGAGACGCTGGATCTCGTCACCGAGCCGGCGGCGCGCGCGCGGCTGCTGGCGATCCTGCAAAACGACGTCAATCGCCTGGATCGTCTGGTCACCGACATCTCCAACGCCTCGCGCCTCGACGCCGAGCTGTCGCGCGAACATCCCAAGGCCGTCGACTTGGGCCGCCTATTGGCCGAGGTGGTCAGTCTTTACGAGAACCAGCTGCGTCCGGGCGAAGCGCCTGGCAGCGTGCGCGTGTCACTCCGCCTGACCGATCCGTCGCCGCCGGCGATCATCCTGGGACGCGAGACGCCGATCGGACAGGTGTTCCGCAACCTGATCGACAATGCGCGCTCGTTCAGTCCGGCCGACGGCGAGGTGCGCGTGACCCTGTCGCGAACGCGGGGCGGGCTGATCGCGGCCGTCGAGGACGACGGGCCGGGCATGCCGCCCGATAACCTGGAGACCATCTTCGAGCGCTTCTACACGTCCCGTCCCAAGGGACGTGCGTTCGGCGGGAATTCGGGCCTGGGCCTGTCGATCGCCCGGCAGATCGTGGAGACTCATGGGGGCAAGGTTCACGCGGAGAACCGCAAGGACGAGGCAGGCACGGTCATCGGCGCTCGGTTCGTCGTCGAATTGCCGGACGCCCGCGAATGATCCGCCATGGGGGCCTGATCGCCCTACGCCAGGGCGGGTTCTGGCGCGGCGCCTTGATCGAGGGCGCCTCTGGGGTGGGCAAGAGCGATCTGGCGTTGCGCGCCTTGGACCAGGGCTTTCGTCTCGTCGCCGATGATCGCGTCGTAACCTTCGCTGCGGGCGGCCGGCTCTACGGACGGGCGCCCGAGACCTTGGCGGGGCTGATCGAGGTTCGCGGGCTCGGGGTGGTCGCCGCCGCTACGGTGTCTTTTGCGGAGGTCGCCTTGGTTGTCCGTTGCGTGGAGGCTCCGGAAGGCGTCGAAAGGCTGCCAGAGCCGCGTTTCGAGCGGATTTCAGGCGTGGATGTTCCCGTTTTCGACCTGTGGCCGCGAGAACCCGCCGCGCCGGCGAAAATCAGACGCATGATGCAGTCTCTTGGAGTCCAATCCTAACGGGCGTATCAAGACCGCCCGCGCGACGCTCTCCCGGTCGTGGCGGGAATGGGGACCCCGTTTGAGATACAAGGCATGATCGGGCTCGTGATTGTGACGCACGGGCGTCTGGCGGAAGAATTTGTTTCCGCCATGGAGCATGTCGTGGGGCCGCAGGCCGCCGTGAAGGCGATCTGCATTGGTCCTGAAGACGACATGGAGCGTCGCCGCGCAGATATCCTGAAGGCGTGCGCCGCGGTGGACGAGGGCGGCGACGGCGTCATCCTGCTGACGGACATGTTCGGCGGGACGCCCAGCAATCTGGCCATCTCGGTGATGGAGCAGACCAAGGCTGAGGTCATCGCCGGCCTGAACCTGCCGATGCTCATCAAGCTGGCCAGCGTGCGCCAGCGCGAAACGCTGCAGGCCTGCGTCGCCTACGCCCAAGAGGCTGGACGCAAATACATCTCCGTGGCCTCCTACGTGCTCGCCGGAGAAAAGTGACGCGCATGGCTTCAAGAACGGTCGAGATCGTCAACGAGCGGGGATTGCACGCCCGGGCCTCGGCCAAGTTCGTGAAGATGGCGTCCGGCTTCGACGCCGAAGTGACCGTCAGCCGCGAAGGCTCTTCGGTCGATGCGCGATCGATCATGGGGCTGATGATGCTCGCCGCCGGCATCGGATCCACCATCGACATCAGCGCCGAAGGGCCTGAAGCCGACGCTGCGGTGGAGGCCCTGTGCGAACTGGTCGGCAACCGGTTCGACGAGGAGCGGTAGAGCCTCTCGACGCTTAAGACGTCCCGACGCTAGCTCAGCGATCCCGGGCTGGCGTGGTTTGGGTCACCCGAACGGGTGGGCCTTGCTGGCGGGCTTCTGCGACCAGACCCGCGCAGTCGGCGTCCTCGGCTTCGCCAGCGGTGAGGAAGGGCAATAGCGCCGCGACCGGGTTTATCAACGATCCCAGAGCGGCGGCGACCCCGCCCTGACCGACCGCCTTGCCTGGCTGCAAGCTGACCTTGGGCTCCATGAAAGGACCCTTGATTGAGATCGGCACGAACACGCGAACCAGTCTGGGCTTCTTGCTATCGCCCTCGATGCGGAACGCCATTTGTTCGGTCGCCAGATTGATCGTTCCGCGCCCTCGGGCCAGCACCACGCCAGTGTCGGCGACGAGATGGTTGGTGGCCATGACGCCATCCTTGACGCTGAAATCGGCCACCGCGCACCGGACCGATGTCTGCTTGTCGCTGTCCGACAGGAGAAGCAGCAGCCCCTTGGAGGCGTTGACGCCGAGCAGTTCGGCGAAGGCTTGCCGGATTTCACCCTTCGGAGCCACGACGGTGACGCCGCCGTCGGCGGTGGAGGCCGCGCGGCGCACGCTATTGCCTACGCCGGTGAGCTTGGCGCGCGCCATGACCGGGCCCGTGATGACGGGCTTGCCCCCGTTCTGGATCGGGATGAAGTCCTCGAGCCGTCCGTTGGTCAGCCGAACGTCAATGTCGGTTCGTGGGATCGCTGGTCGCGCGTCCAGCCGGACCTTTCCGCGAAGATCCCCGCGCGAGAACGTGAAGGCCAGCGGGTCCAGCGTCAGAACGCCCGCGTCCAGGGTCATGTCCAGACTGACCTTGCGAAGCGGCAGGTTCGGCGCGTTCACGGTCTCGGCTCGGTAGGAGACCTTCGCGTCCATCGCCCGGACGCGCTCGACCTGCAGGGTGGCGTCGGGAAGCAGGCGTCGGGTCGCGTCGCGTTGGGCGGCTTCGACCTTCTGGCCGGCCGAAGCGGTCTCGCCGCGCCCCGTGGCCGGGGCGGCGCCCACGAGGCTCCCGAGGTCGTCGAAATCCAGGCGACGCGATCGCAGCTGAGCTTCCAGATAGGGGCGTTTGCGGTCGGTCAGGACGAACAGATCACCGCCGATGTCGCTATCCCCAATTTGCCCCGTCATGTTCTGGAAATCGTATCGGGCGCCTTTGCGCACCAGCTGGCCGGAGATCCGGTAAGGCGGTGTGTTGGGGAGGGTGAGGCCGGTCAGATCGTGCAGGCGATTGAGATCCGCCCCGGCGACACTCAGCTGCGTTTCAAAACGGGAAAGGTCAAACGGGCGTGTGATCTGGCCTTGCGCTCGAATGCGCGTCGCGCCGGCTCGGACATCCGCTTGAAAGGGGTAGGGCCGACTGGGCGAAATATTGAGCAGCGGCCCGCCCGTGATTTCGGCCAGGAAAGGCGAGCGGTTGAGGCTTCCTTTGCCTTCCAGGACAAACCGCCCCTGTCGGTCGTCTGCGCGTTCGCGCGCATTGACCTGACCCACAAACAGCGCGCCGCGCTGGCGATCGTCGACTCGAAGTGCGCCGTCATTGATGATCAGACGTTGAACGGTGGGCAATTTCAGCGGCTTGTCGCTGCGCGCCGTCCCGAAAGTCCAGTTCGCGCGGCCGTCCTTGGCGCGCAGCAAGCGAAGGTCTGGCCGGTCGATCGCCAGGAACGGCAGCACCGTCTGGCCGCGCAGCAGCGGCAGAAGCCTGATCTGAACCGCCACCCGCTGGACCTGCGCCATGGGCGCGGCGCTAGACTCAAGCTGACGCGTCCAACTCGGCTGGCCGATGCGGAGCCCGTACGCCTCAACCTTTGGGGACAGCGACCATGGGTGAACGTGCAGGTCGCCAGTGATCGCGACCTCGCGCTTCAATTGCGCGGAGGCGTATCGGCCGATGGGGCCGCGCAACCAGTTCCAGTCGAAGAACAAGAGGAACGCGATGATCGCCGCGAGCAGCGACAGCGCCGCCCCCACGCCGACGAGCGTGCGCTGCGACAGCCGGCGCATGGGCCGAGGCGATGGCGCAGGGTCTGGAAGGGTGTCTTGGGTCGACAGGATCGCGGCTCCGGTTGTTCCCACATAACGCGCGGG
This sequence comes from Caulobacter vibrioides, assembly GCA_002280275.1. Classification (GTDB taxonomy): domain Bacteria; phylum Pseudomonadota; class Alphaproteobacteria; order Caulobacterales; family Caulobacteraceae; genus Caulobacter; species Caulobacter vibrioides_A. Next base: position 4,224 of record NCDQ01000120.1, read on the forward strand.
GCCGGCGATCCTGTTCCAGTCGCAGCGAGGCTTTACGCCTCGCTCCGTCCTCTGAAGCTTGGTCTAGTAGACGAGACCGATGCTGCTGACAGCGGCGGCCGCGACGACGAACACGGCGATGGCGACGAGTTCGTAGGCCTTGAAGAGCGGTTTATTCGGTGTACGCATTGACTGTTCCCCCGTCCCAATTTGGTGCACGTGAACGCATTCTGCGCAAGGGCGGCGCCAGGTCTGTCAGGGCCTTTTTCCGGGCCAGATCAGGTATCCGATCCGATCCCGGCCCGCCGTGACATAGTTCGGCGCATAGGCGCTGGGTGGCGGACCGTAGCGATCCTCCGTGTAGGTCTCGCGCGCGCCATAGCGGCTGTCTTGGGTTTCGACCGCCAAGGGGCTCTGGCCATAGCCCCACCGGTCGTAGTCGGACCAACCGCGGTCGGCGCCGCATTCCACGCGTTCAAAACGATAGGCGCCGCCTGGTCCCGTCACGCGCCGCGTTTCGCAACCGCCTGACGAGGCGTCGGGCGGCGAGATGCGCGGATCGACGTGGCCGCCACGCCCCGAGCCCGCATAAGCGGGGGCCGCCGCCAGGCTGACGCCGGCGAGGGCCAAGATTGAAAGACGGCGAACGACGATCATGGGCGACTCCTGAATTGTTAACAAAACCTTTCCGAGGCGGCCGTCATCGCCCTTCGCTCGACGGGCGAGCTTGTGCATTCGCCGACTTCCCCTGGCGCGCATCGCCCGCTAGCGTGCGCTCAAACAAGCGTTTGGGGCGGCGATGGCGATCGAGGCGGTGATCTGGGATTTCGGCGGGGTGTTCACGACCTCGCCTTTCGAGGCGTTCCGGCGCTACGAGACCGAGCGAGGCTTGCCCAAGGATTTCATCCGCACGGTCAACGCCACGGATCCCGACACCAACGCCTGGGCGCGGTTCGAGCGCGCGGAGATCGACGCGGCCGCCTTCGATGGCCTGTTCCGGGACGAGGCGCTGCGCCTGGGCCACGACGTGCGCGGGGCCGAGGTGCTGCCCTTGCTTTACGGCGACCTTCGCCCCCGGGTCATGGACGCGTTGAAGGCTTGCAAGTCGCGGTTCAAGGTGGGCTGCATCACCAACAATGTCCCGACCGGCCATGGGCCGGGCATGGCGCAGAGCGCCGAAAAGGCTCTGGCGGTCGGCGAGATCATGGCCTTGTTCGACGCGGTGATCGAAAGCTCAAAGGCCGGCGTCCGTAAGCCTGACCCGCGCATCTACCAGATGATGTGCGAATTGCTCGGCGTCGCGCCGGAGGCCTGCGTCTATCTCGATGACCTGGGGATCAACTGCAAGCCGGCCGCCGCTCTTGGCATGACGGCGATCAAGGTGTCGGACGAGCGGCAACTGCTCGACGACCTTGCGAAGGCGACCGGATTGGCGTTCTGAGGGGGAAACCTCGGAGGAATCCCATGTCCCGTTCCAAGATCGGCGCTGCGGCTGCGATCGCCCAGCTCGACGGCTGGGCCGTCGCCCCGGACCACAAGGACGCCATCGCCAAGACGTTCAAGTTCGACGACTTCAACCAGGCCTTCGGGTTCATGACGCGGGTCGCGCTGATGGCCGACAAGCTCGATCATCACCCTGAGTGGTTCAACGTCTACAACCGCGTCGAGGTGTTGCTGACCACGCATGACGCCGACGGCGTGACCGATCTGGACCTCACGCTCGCGAAGTTCATGGACAGCGCCGCCTGAAAAATTCAAACTGCTGTTTGAATTATAATCGGGAGGACGCCGCATGGCGCAGAGCACAGGCCGGGTCGCCGGCAAGAAGGCCTTCATCACCGGCGGCGCCCAGGGTCTGGGCGCGGCGGCGGGGCGTATGTTGGCCAAGGAGGGCGCCAAGGTCGCCCTGGCCGACATCAATCTGGCGGGCGCCCAAGCGGTGGCCGACGAAATCAACGCCGCGCACGGCGCCGGAACGGCCTTCGCCTTCGAACTGGACGTCACCCAGGAAGATCAGTGGATCGACGTGCTGGAGAAGGCCAACGAAGCGATGGGCGGTCTTTCGGTGCTGGTCAACAACGCCGGCATTGGCGGCGACGGACCCATCGAAAGCCTGGACTTCGGGCTTTGGAAGAAGGTCATGTCGGTCAATGTCGACAGCGTCTTCCTGGGCGCCAAGCATGCTCTGACCCACATGCGAGCCCATCAGCCCGGCTCGATCATCAACCTGTCCTCGATCGCCGGCCTGATCGCCAACGGCAATTCGCCGGCCTACAACGCCTCCAAGGCGGCGGTCTGGCTGCTGAGCAAGAACATCGCGCTCTACTGCGCCCTTCGCCAAGCTGGCCCGTCAGGTGCCGCTGGGCCGCATCGGCGAGCCGAACGACATCGCCAATGCGGTGCTCTATCTGGCCAGCGACGAGAGCAAGTTCATGACCGGCGCCGAGATCAAGGTCGACGGCGGCATCTCGGCGATGTGATCGGGTTCGAAGTTCCTCCCCCGCGATGCGGGGGAGGTCCTGGTCCCTTGGCCTAACGCGGCGCGCGCTTGGCCAGGATCCGCTGCAGGGTGCGGCGGTGCATGTTCAGGCGGCGCGCCGTCTCCGACACGTTGTGGCCGCACATCTCATAGACCCGCTGGATATGCTCCCAGCGCACACGGTCGGCGCTCATCGGGTTTTCGGGCGGGGCGGGCGCGGCGTCCTTGGCCGCCAGCAGGGCGCGCGCCACGTCGTCGGCGTCGGCCGGCTTTGAGAGGTAGTCGACCACCCCAGCCTTCACCGCCGCCACAGCGGTGGCGATATTGCCGTAGCCGGTCAGCATGATGACCTTGGCGTCGGCGCGCGCGTCGCGCACCGCTTCCACCACCTTCAGGCCCGAGCCGTCCTCAAGCCGCATGTCCAGCACCGCGTGCGCGGGGGCGTGGGTTCGGAGAAGGGTCAGGGCCTCAGCGACGGAGGCGGCCAGGGTCACCTCAAAGCCGCGTTGCTCCAGAGCGCGGCCGAGCCGGGTCCGCAGCGGCGCGTCGTCGTCCAAAAGCAGCAGCGACTTGTCCGGCAGCGCCGAAACCAGTTCTCCGATATCCGCCATGAAGTCAGCGCCTCCCCGCGCTAATTCTTGAGCAGGTCTAATAACAAACCATACTTTCGCGTTTCCGCATCACAACTCAAGCCCCCGTATGGCCCGGCGCCTCGAGGGCGGGTCTGGGCCAGCGTGCGGAGACCACTGCGCCGCCCCGACGACCATTGCGGAAATCCACCGTGGCGCCGGTTCGCTCCAGCAAGGTCTTGGCGATGAAGAAGCCAAGGCCCATGCCGATATGACCGGTACGCGAGCCTTCCGCGCCTGGACGAGTCGTGACGTATGGCTCGCCCAGTTTCGCCAGCACCTCCGGCGAAAAGCCCGGCCCGTCGTCTCGCGCTTCGATGACGATATAGCGGGCGTCAAAGCGCGCGATCACGATCACTTCGCTGCGGGCGAAGTCCACAGCGTTCTCGACGATCGAGGTCATGGCGTGAATGATCTCGGGCCTGCGCCAGATATCGGGCGCGGTCTCGCCGGAGGGGCCATTGACGACCGCCTCGACGCGGATGCCGTGCACGAGGTGCGGCTCGATCACGTCCTGGACCAGTTGCACCAGGCTCATGCGCTCGTGAACGGCGTCGGTCGCTTCGGGCATTTCCGTCAGGCGCTGCAGGATCTCGCGACAGCGCGCGGCCTGACCAATCATCAACTCGGCGTCTTCGCGCACCTCGTCGTTGGGCGCGTTCCGCGCCATCTCGCGCGCCACCACTGAGATCGTAGCGAGTGGCGTGCCCAGTTCATGGGCGGCTGCGGCGGCCAGAGCGCCCAGCGCCGAAAGGCGTTGTTCGCGCGCCAGAACCGTCTCGGTGACGTTAAGCGCCAGCTCCATCCGGGCGGACTCGCTGGCCGCTTGCCAGGCGTAGAGTCCGGTAAAGACGATGCCAAAGATCCTCGCGATCACGATGGACCACAGCAGGTTGGTCTTTGAGAGGTCGGGCAGGGGCCTGCCATCAGCGGTGGGCAGCGGCAGATGGAAGATCGCCAGCAGGATCGTCGACAGGATGGCCATCGCGCCCAGCGCCAGGGCGTAGCGTGCGGGCAAGGTTGCCGCAGCCAGGGTGACGGGGGCGATCAGAAGCAGCGAGAACGGGTTCTGGGCGCCGCCGGTCAGATAGAACAGCCCCGACAGTTGCAAGATATCGAAGGCGATCTGGGCGGTGGCTTCACCGTCACGCGCCAGTCTCTGGCCGCTGGACGCCAGGCCCAGGAGGACGTTCAGCCAGGCCGACAGCGCGATGAGGGTGAAACAGAGGGCCCAGGGAACCTGCAGCTTGAGGACCAGGCCCGCAAAGATGAGCACGGCCGTCTGGCCTGTGACCCAGGCCCATCGCTGAGCCAGCAGGGTTCGCACCCGTAGGCGGCCTCGGCGCAGCCCCGGCGCGGTCCATGACCAGGCGTCGTCTTGCGCCGGCTCCTCGGCCAGCTTATCGAGCCCCTTGGAACGTTGATCGTCGGGCGCTCTCGCAAACGAAGCGTCAGCCATGACCGCAGGATTGTCCAGAATTGCGCGCGTGGCGAGAGTAAAAGGATGAACCGCGCATGCCCCGCCATCGTTTCGTGCTCATTCTGGCCTGCGTCGTCGGGCTCGCGGTCGCCGCCGGCCTCGCCTGGAACGTTGGCGTATTCCGATCTCAGCCCGCTGTGACGGTCGGCGGCCCGTTCGAACTGGTCGACCAAAATGGCGCGCCAACGACGGAAAAGGCGCTGAAAGGCAAGTGGAGCGCGGTTTTCTTCGGCTTTACGTATTGTCCCGATGTCTGCCCCGGCACCCTTCAAGGGCTGGCTGCGGCGACGGATCAGCTCGGGCCCAACGCCAAGGACCTCCAGATCGTGTTCATCTCGATCGACCCCGCCCGCGACACCGTGAAGCAGATGAAGGCCTATCTCTCGGCGCCCTACGTTCCCAAGGCCACCCTCGGCCTCACCGGAACCCAGGCGCAGGTCGACGCGGCGGCCAAGGCCTATCGCGTCTATTACGCCAAGGTCGGAGATGGGCAGGATTACACCATGGACCACTCGACCGCGATCTACCTGATGGACCCCAAGGGGCGCTTCAGGACCGTGATCCCCTACAATCTCCCGCCAGACGAGATCGCCCGACGCATCAAGGACGCCGTTCGCGAGGGCTGACGGACACCCAGCTCAGGCCTTGAGCCGGATTTTCTTCTCGATCTTGGCTGCAGCTTTCTCGGCCTTCTTCCGCTGCTCGAAGACGCGTCGCATATGGCGCAGGTCATTAGGGCTAAGATTTTGCTCAGCGGCGACGAACTGTTCCTGCTCCTCCTCGCGGATGTGATGCAGGTATTCCGCCTTGAGCGCAGCGAAGCGCAGCAGCCAACCTGACCCGCCCATATCGCGGGCGGCGAGGTCGGCGAGAAGGTCATCGATCTCCTTGTGTTCGGCGATGGCGTGGCGAGCGAAGTCGGTTGTCTCCGGATCGCGCGGCACGCTTGACCACAGCGCCTGCTCCTCTGCGGCGGCGTGCGCTTTGAGCTCACGCGTCAGTTCCTCGAACAGGGCGCGGCGATCATCACTGTCGCCCTGGGTCTCCTCGATCATGGCCAAGAGCGCGCGGTGGCGGTCATGGTCCTCGACGAGACGCCCAAAGATGTCGGGATCGCCGCGGAAGGTGGTCTTGGGCGTGCTGCCGATCCGCGCCGCGAGGTCCGGTGCGATGGCCTTGGCCTTGGCCACGGCTAGGGCCTTGGCCTCGCGCGTCTGACTCGGCCGTGAGGTCGTCTGGAGGGCGTCTCGGGGCATGGCTTTCACCTTCTGAACGGCTTGGCTTGGTCGCCGAAGCAGCTACGCCTTGACGGGCCAAAGGTTCCCTCGACTGCCCGCGGGCCTTACCGCCGTCCTACAGGGCGCGCGCGATAGCGCAGAGTGACTTTGCGTCGCGGCGCAAAATTTGGCGACCGGCTGGACTTTGTTAGGCCTGCATGAGGCGGCTTACTACGCCTCCACTCCGATGCGCCAAATGGCGCTGGCGGCCCGGGACTTCTGGGGATCGCCACTGAATCCAGCCGCCGACACGGCGCTTGGCCGGCGCATTCACGCCGGTGCGGACCTGTTCGCGAATGTCACCCGGCGCTACGGCAAGCCGAAGTGGAACATCGACACGGTCAAGGTCGGCCAGGTGGATGTCCGCGTCCGCCCGACCGTGGTCTGGGAAAGCCCCTGGGCCCGCCTTGTCCAGTTCGATCGCGACATGGCCGACATGCGCCGGGCCGGGAAGTTCTCTCTGGACCCGGCGGTGCTGATTGTCGCGCCGCTGTCGGGCCACTACGCCACCCTGCTGCGCGGCACGGTCGAGGCGTTCCTGCCCGACCACGCCGTGTTCATCGTCGATTGGGTCAACGCCCGCGAGGTCTCCGTCCTGGAGGGGCGTTTCGACTTCCACGACTATATCGACCACGTCATCCAGATGCTGGAAGTGCTAGGCCCGCGTCCGAACGTGGTGGCCGTCTGCCAGCCTGGCCCGCCGGTCCTGGCCGCCGCCGCCCTGATGGCCGAGCAGAACCACCCCTCGCGCCCGGCCAGCATGACCTTCATGGGCTCGCCGATCGACGCGCGGCTGTCGCCGACCGTCACCAACCAGCTGGCCGAGGAAAAGCCGTTCACCTGGTTCCAGTCGAACATGATCTACACGGTGCCGCCGCCCTATGTGGGCGCGGGGCGTCGCGTCTATCCGGGCTTTGTCCAGCTGGCCAGCTTCATGAGCATGAACGCCGACCGCCACCAGGAAGCTCACCGCCGCTACTTCAACCACCTGGTCAGCGGCGACGGCGACAGCGCCGAAAAGCACCTGGAGTTCTATGACGAGTACCTGTCGGTCCTGGACTTGACCGAGGAATTCTATCTCCAGACCATCGATATCGTCTTCCAGCAGTACCTGCTGCCCAAGGGCGAGCTGGTCCATCGGGGAACGCGCGTAAAGCCCGAGGCCATCACCGACATCGGCCTGATGACGGTCGAGGGCGAGAACGACGACATCTCCGGTATCGGCCAGACCCAGGCCGCCCATGGCCTGTGCTCGAATATCCCTGAGGACATGAAGTTGGACTATGTCCAGCCCAGCGTCGGCCACTACGGCGTGTTCAATGGCCGCCGGTTCCGCGAGGAAATCTATCCGCGCGTCCGCAAGTTCATCCGAAAGTGCGATCCGAACTTCGGCGAAGAAGTCTAAGGCAGGGTCGCCCTTGCGGCGAGCGCGGACGCACGCGATTAAGAGGCGATGTTCGCGCGGACCGCCCAACGCTTTTCCGATGGTGATCGACTTGAGGTCGGCGGCTGGCCGGTGCGGCTCAAGGTCGACGGTCGCGCGCGCCGGATCTCATTGCGGGTCGATCGCGCCAAGTCCGAGGTCGTCGCCCTGTCGCCGAGCCCGCGACGGCTGAACGAGGCGGTCGCCTTCGCCCAGGAGAAGGCCGGCTGGATCGCCAAACAACTGGCCGCCCTGCCCGAGCGGATGAGCCTGGCGCCGGGCGGGGTGCTGCGCCTCAACGACATTCCCTATCGCCTGGAGGTCGGTCCCGGCCGCGCCAAGATTGATGGCGATCGCATCGTGGCGCCCGATGACGCCAACTGGGGGCTCAAGGTCATCCGGCTGGCCAAGCGTGAGGCGTTGACCGTGCTGAGCGACCGCACGGCGGTCCACGCCGCGGCCCTGGGACGCCCCACGCCCTCTGTCGCGATCGCCGATCCGAAGGCGCGGTGGGGCTCATGTCGTCCGGCGACGTCCCGCACGCCGGCCGCGATCCGCTACAGCTGGCGCCTGATCCTGGCCATCGGCGACCCGGCCCCACACCGCGCGTGGCTACGCGCCCACGCGGCCGAGCTGCACGCGATCGGCGCCTGAGCTAGAGCATTTTTCAAGCGAAGTGGTTCCGGTTCGCGTGAAGAAAAATGCGTCAAAACAAAAGGCTAGGGCTCACGGCCTGACGCAGTCAGGTCGTGAAGCGCTCTAGTAGGGCAGCCGGTCCGCAGGGGGCGGCTCGCCGGCCGGGGCCTCGGCGGCCGGGCCTTCCGGCGCCGACGGTGTGTTCATCAGATCCCCGATGGGATCGACCGGCGCGACCGGCGGCGGCTCGATGACGCCGCCCGGGATCGGCGTCGCCTTCAGGCGCGGGAGCGCGGCGGCCATGAAGACCCGCCAGACCTCGGCCGGCGCGCCGCCGCCCGTGACGCGCTTCATCGGCGTGGCGTCGTCCTTGCCGGTCCAGACCGCCGTCACGAAGCCGCCGGTGTAGCCGACGAACCAGGCGTCCTTGTAGTCGCTGGTGGTGCCGGTCTTGCCGGCGATGTCATAGCCGGCGACGCGGGCGCGCGTCCCCGTTCCGGTGGCGACGACCTCGCGCATCATCTGGTTCATGTACTGCAGGCTGGGCGAGCCGATCACGGCCGCGCGCGCCTGCTTGTCGACGCTGTGGTCGTAGAGAACCTTGCCGCTGGCGGTGCGGATGCGCTCGATGCCGTAGCCCTTGGCCAGGAAGCCGCCGTTAGCGAAGGGCGCGTAGGCCTGAGCCATCTCCATCGGGGAGACCTCGACGGCGCCCAGGGCCATCGACGGGTCCAGCTGGATCTTGCTGGTGATCCCCAGGCGCCGGGCGGCGGCGGCGACGTTGCTGGTGCCGACCTCGTTAGCGAGGCGCGCGGCGACCGTGTTGATCGACTGGGCGACGGCTGTCTGCAGCGTGATCGAACCCAGGTACTTATTGGTGTAGTTCCTCGGCTCCCAATTGCCGATCTTCACCGGTTCGTCGACGACCATCACATTGGGCGTGCGGCCGGCTTCCATGGCGGTCAGGTAGACGAAGGGCTTGAAGGCCGAACCGGCCTGACGGCGGGCGGTGGTGGCGCGGTCGAACTGGCTTTCGGTGTAGTCGGCGCCGCCGACATAGGCGCGGATGCGGCCCTCGCCATCGATCGCCACCAGGGCCGCCTGCTGCACGCCCTGCTTGATGTGGCCTTCCACGCCCAGCTTCACCGCGCGCTCGGCCGAGACCTGGATCGGCAGGTCCATTGTCGTCTCGACCACGAGATCCTCGGTGGGTTCGCCGACCAGCGAACGGACCTGGGTGTCAATATAGTCGGTGAAGTACTGGGCGCGCTGATTGGCCAGGGTGGCCGACACCTGAACGGGGGTGCGGAAGGCTTCATCGCGCTCCTCGGCGGTGATCGCCTTGATGCGCACCATTTCGTCCAGAACGATGGTGGCGCGGCGGGCGGCGCGTTCCTTGGCCGACACCGGCGAATAGCGGGCGGGGCCCTTCATCATGCCGGCCAGCAGGGCGGCCTCGCCAATGGTCAACTGATTGGCGGGCTTGTTGAAGTAGCGCTGCGAGGCGGCCTCGATGCCATAGGCGCCGGCGCCGAAATAGACCCGGTTCATGTAGAGGGCCAGGATCTGCTTCTTGGAGAACTTCAGTTCCAGCCAGATGGCCAGGATCAGTTCCTGCGCCTTGCGACGATAGTTCTGGGCTGGGCTTAGAAACAGGTTGCGGGCCAGCTGCTGGGTGATGGTCGAGCCGCCGCGCTGCGGGCCGTCATGAGTCAGGTTCCAGGCCAGCGACCGGACGATGCCCCACGGGTTGAAACCGAAGTGGTGATAGAATTGGCGGTCCTCGATCGCGATGAAGGCCGCCGGGACGTATTTCGGCAGGGCGTCCAGATCGACGGGCGGCGCATACTGGCTGCCGCGCACGGCCAGAAGGGCGCCCGAACGGTCCAGATAGTTGATCGAGGGCTGGCGCTTGACGTCATAGAGCTTGGACGTGTCGGGCAGGTCGCTGGCGAACACGGCGAAGAAGGCGACGACGAAGATCAGGCCCCAGACGCCAACGACCGAACCCCAATAGACCAGGGCCTGCAGCGGCGTCCGCTGCGGCTTCGCCGGCTTGTTCCCGCCGAAGGGTCCGTTCGCCATGATCGTATCGTTCCTACCGCGCAGACGTCTGGATCACGCCCCTTAAGAGCGCGACCGGTTTAGCCGAAGCCCACAAAACGCGCGACAAGATTGACGAGACATGAACGCGGCGGTTTTCGGGCGCCCCGTGACGGTGGTCCCGCGACGGCGGCGCCGGGTTTCCCTCATGCGTCTGCCAGAAACCCTCGGCTTGCGCCCGGTGGGTATGAGGCGTAACGGAACCGCGCCCCGCGAGGTCAGCGGGCGACAGTCTTCAGGAGAGCGCGATGGGTTACCGGGTCGCCGTGGTCGGCGCCACGGGCAATGTGGGCCGCGAGATGTTCAACATCCTCGAGGAAGTCAAATTCCCCGTGGATAAGATGCACGCCATCGCCAGCCGCAAATCCATCGGTGTCGAGGTCTCGTTCGGCAACGAGATCCTCAGGTGCGAGGACCTGGAGCAGTTCGATTTCTCCAAGGTCGACCTCGTGCTGATGAGCGCTGGCGGGTCGATCTCCAAGGCCTGGGGCGAGAAGATCGGCGCGGCCGGTCCGATCGTCATCGACAACTCCAGCCACTTCCGGATGGACCCGGACGTGCCGCTGGTGGTGCCGGAGGTGAACCCCGAGGCGGTCAACAGCCTGCCCAAGAACATCATCGCCAACCCCAACTGCTCGACGGCGCAGCTGGTCGTGGCGCTGAAGCCGCTGCACGACGAGGCCAAGATCAAGCGCGTGGTCGTGTCGACCTACCAGTCGGTCTCGGGCGCCG
>NCDQ01000588.1 GCA_002280275.1 Caulobacter vibrioides
GTTCCGTCGGCGGCGACCGGCCACTGCACGGGCGTAAGCGCGGCGTAGCCATCGGGACCCAGACCGCTCAGGCCCGTCAGGTTCAGCAGGCGGCCATCGTTCTCATAGGCCGTCAGGCGCGTCCACTCGCGGAAAACGCTGGCCTGGTTCGCCCAGCCAAAGCCGTCAAAGCCCATGGCCTTGGCGACATCGGCGATGATCCGCCAGTCGGCGCGCGCCTGGCCCGGCGCGGCGAACAGCGCCCGCTGGCGCGAGATCCGGCGCTCCGAATTGGTGACCGTGCCGTCCTTCTCGCCCCAGGCCAGGGCGGGCAGCTTCACGTCGGCGAAGGCGGTCGTATCGGTGTCGGCGATGCAGTCGGAGACCACCACGAAGGGGCACTTGGCCAGGGCCTCGCGCACGCGGCTGGCGTCAGGCATCGAGACGGCCGGGTTGGTCGCCATCACCCAGATCGCCTTGATGCGACCGTCGTGGACGGCCTCGAACATGTCGACGGCCTTCAGGCCCGGCTTGCGGGTAGTGTCGGGGGCGCCCCAGAAGCGGGCGACGCGGTCGCGGTCGGCGGGCTCGAAGTCCATGTGCCCGGCCAGGGTGTTGGCCATGCCGCCGGTCTCGCGTCCGCCCATGGCGTTGGGCTGGCCGGTGATCGAGAACGGGCAGGCGCCCGGCTTGCCGATGCGGCCCGTCGCCAGATGCGTGTTCAGGATCGACAACCCCTTGGCCACGCCCTGGGTCGACTGGTTGGCCCCCATCGAAAACAGGCTGACCGTCTTCGAATTGGCCGCGAACAGATCGAAGAAGCTCAGCAGGTCGGCCAGCGGCACGCCGCAGTCGGCGGCCACGGCGGCAGGCGACTGGTCGATCTCGCCCAGGGTCGCCTCGACGGCGTCGAAACCGTTGACATGCTCGGCGATGTATTCCCGATCGACCGCGCCCCGGCGGATCAGGTCGGCCAGCAAGCCGTTCCACAGCCGAACGTCCGATTGCGGAGCGATGGCCAGGTGGAGGTCCGCGCCCTCGGCGGTGTCGGTGCGGCGCGGGTCGATGACCACATGCTTCTGGCCGCGCGCCTTGGCGGCCTCCATGCGGCGGAAGAGCACCGGATGGGTCCAGGCGGCGTTGTGGCCGCTGAAGACCACCAGATCGGCCAGATCGAGGTCTTCGTAGCAGCCGGGCACGAGGTCGGCGCCAAAGGCCTGCTTGTGGGCGGCGACCGCCGAGGCCATGCAAAGCCGGCTGTTGGTGTCGATATTGCCTGAGCCGATGAAGCCCTTCATCAGCTTGTTGGCGACGTAATAGTCCTCGGTCAGCAACTGGCCGGAAACGTAGAAAGCGACGCTGTCGGGGCCATGCTTGGCTACAGTGTCTTTGAACCGCTTGGCGACCATGGCCGTGGCCTCGTCCCAGCCGGCGGCCTTACCGCCGATGCTCGGCTCGAGCAGCCG
>NCDQ01000589.1 GCA_002280275.1 Caulobacter vibrioides
CCGGCCAAGGTGGTGATCGACGAGGTGGCCGGCGTCATCGTCATGGGCGACAACGTGCGCATCAGCCAGGTCGCGATCGCCCAGGGCAATCTGACCATCACTGTTCAGGAAACCCCGGGCGTCAGCCAGCCGGCGCCCTTCAGCCAGGGCCAGACGGCCGTGGTCCCGCAGACGACCGTCAACGTCGAGGAAGAGAAGGGCAAGAAGCTTCTCACCCTGGGCGGCGCGCCGTCGCTGAAGAGCCTGATCGGCGGCCTCAACGCCCTGGGCGTCACGCCGCGCGACATGATCTCGATCCTGCAGGCGGTCAAGGCCGCCGGCGCGCTGCAAGCCGATATCGAGGTGATGTGATGAACACCCTCTCCGCCCTGACCAGCACCCCGCGGATCGACGCCGCCGCGATCACCGCCAAGCAACTGGTGATGTCCGCCGAGGAAAGGGTCAAGCGCGCCCAGATCGCCGAGACCGCCAAGACCTTCGAGGCCTCGTTCCTGTCGGTGATGACCCAGCAGATGTTCGAGGGGGTCAAGACCTCCGCGCCGTTCGGCGGCGGCAATGGCGAGGCGATGTTCAAGTCGATCCTCACCGACGCCATGTCCAAGGAGATCGCCAAGGCCGGCGGCGTTGGCCTGGCCTCCACCATCCAGCGCGAAATGCTGAAGCTTCAAGGCCTGAAGGAGTAGAGTCATGGCCATCGCCGCCGTCGACGCCGATGATCGCGTCCACCAGCTGATCCTGCTGACCGAGCGCCTGACCGACCTGATCGCCAAGCAGGCCGTCGCCTTCGAAACGCATCGTCCGCACGAGGCGGCGCGTTACGTCGAAGAAACTTCGAAACTAGCCAACCTGTATCGCCATGAATCGATGCGGGTGCGCGCGAATGTCAGCCTCGTCGAGAGCGCGCGCCTGGAGCTTCGCCAACGCCTGATGCGCGCCACCGAGGGCTTCGACGCGGTCCTGGCCCGTCAATCCCGCGCGGTGGAAGCCGCCAAGATCGTCACCGAGGGCCTGGTCCACGCGATCGCCAAGGAAGTCGCCAGCCAGCGCGCCGCGCCGGCCACCACCTACGGCGCCGGCGGCATGGTCAATGACCGTCCGCAGCACGGCGCGGCGATCACGCTGAACCGCAAGGCTTAGCTAGATCAGCTCCAGGACGGCGGCCTCGCGGCTCGCCCCGCTGGGATCGCCGTAGTCGGTGACCGCATGGCGCGCCACCACGCGCAAGCGCTCGATCGGCAGCGGCGCGCGCCAGGGATCCCCGATCAACACCATCAGGCCGGCCGCGCGACACCGGCGCAGGAAAGCCTCGGCCCGCGTCGCCAGGTCCGGGGCGTAGAACAGATCCCCGACCAGGACGAGATCGACGTCAGGCGGCTCCCCCTCCAGAAGATCGTTCCGCACGCACCGGACTGCGACACCGTTGGCCTCGGCGTTCAGCCG
>NCDQ01000590.1 GCA_002280275.1 Caulobacter vibrioides
GAGCGCGCGAAGGACGACCAGGCGCAGACCTTCGGCGCCTGTGCCGACGCCTACGTCGAGGCCATGCGACCGTCATGGCGAAACGAGAAGCACGCCGCACAGTGGAAGATGACCTTGACCAAGTACGCGGCCCCTATCCGTGAGCGGCCGGTCAACGAACTCACCACTCAGGATATTCTGGACGTGCTGCAACCCCTATGGACGCGCACGCCGGAAACCGCCGAACGCCTGCGTGGCCGCATGGAGAACGTGTTGGACGCCGCCAAGGCGAAAGGGTTGCGCACAGGCGAGAACCCAGCTCGCTGGCGCGGACACCTCAACCAGCTCCTACCCAAACGCCAGAGATTGGCACGCGGCCATCATGCCGCGCTGGCCTACGATCTAATCCCCGACTTCATGGCCAATCTGCGCACGCGCAGCGCCGTCGCGGCGCGTGCGCTGGAGTTCGCGATCCTGACGGCTTCCCGTTCTGGCGAGGTGTTGGGCGCGACTTGGAACGAGATCGATCTGGACAAGAAGGTTTGGGTCATACCGGCGACGCGCATGAAGGCCGGAAGGGAACATCGCGTGCCCCTATCGGCTCGCGCAATGGAGATTGTCGAAGCGCAGTTTGACGACGGCAAGGGCTACGTGTTCGCCGGGCCAAAGCCGGGAAAGCCTCTGTCGTCGATGGCGATGGCGATGCTCCTTCGGCGCATGAAGTCGGACATCACCGTCCACGGCTTCCGCTCCTCCTTCCGCGACTGGGCGTCGGAGACAACCGGCTTTTCGCATGAGGTTTGTGAGATGGCGCTGGCCCATACGATCGCCAACAAGGCCGAGGCGGCTTACCGGCGCGGCGACCTGTTCGATAAGCGCCGTAAGCTTATGGAGGCCTGGGCGGGCTATTGCGCCGCTCAAAAAGCCGACAAGGTCGTGCAATTGCGCCGGGCGACGGCGGAGTAAATTACGCCCGCCGCCCTGACTGTTTGCTCTGAATTTGGAAGTGGCGCCGGTCCGTGAGGCGCGCTTTTGTTAGAGCGGATCGACGATGTAGGTATCCTGCCAGGCGGCTTGTAGGGCCAGATATTGCCAAGTTTGAGCGACAATCGTTATCTCGCGTCGCAAAGCCTCGTCATTGCAGTCGAGGCGGCGGTGGTCCCATTCATCGGCTCGCGAACGGCATTCTGCTTCGGATAACATCTGATCCTCCAACGAACTGAGGGCCGCGCGGTCAGGCGGCCTGCGGACGAGACAGCATCGAAAGCGCCTCGATCACCTGGCGCGGATGGTAGGGCTTGTGAATGAAGACCGAGCCCTCAACGCCTTCCGCCAAATGGCGAGACGCAGCCGCTCCCGACACGAAGACGACCGGAATACCTGGATACGCTTTGCGCGCGCGGCGCGCGACGTCGAAGCCGTTGTCTCCTGGACCAAGATCGATATCGCTGACCAGCCCAG
>NCDQ01000121.1 GCA_002280275.1 Caulobacter vibrioides
GTAGGCCAGGACCAGGGCGAAGGCGGTGTTGTAGTGGGTTCCGGCGCGGACGGGATAGTCGGCGATCGGCAGGAAGCTTTCGAACCTCTGCTTAAACGTCAGCGCCAGGGGAGCATGGACCAGCGCCCACGGCCGGTCGTGCCGCAAGAGTTCGGCCTGCAGCATCAGGCTCCAGGCCCATCCGTAGGGACGCTCGAATCCCCGGCTCTCCGGTCGCGCCAGATAGGCGACCTCTCCGGCGACCTTCTCCTGCGTGAAGGCGTCGTCGAACAGGGCGATGATCGTCGGGGCTTCGGGCATTTCGGGGCGTAGCCGCAGCAGCGTGGCCAGCAGCCAGTAGCCATGCACGCACGAGTGCCAGTCGAAGCTGCCGTAGAAGATCGGATGCAGGTCCCGCGGCGACCGGACATCCTCCGGGCCGCCCATCACATGGTCCAGCTTGTTGGGATATTCACGGGTCAGGTGGCCCAGCGCGATCTTGGCGAAGCGCGAGGCGGTGGAGCGGGCGAGGCTCATCGGGGAAAGGCCAGGGCGTTCATCAGGATCACGTTGACGATCAGCATAAGGAACGCGGTGGGCGCCTGGGCGCGGATCACGGCGTAGCGGTCCTTCAACTGCAGCAAGGCGGCGGGCACAAGATTGAAGTTGGCCGCCAGCGGCGTCAGCAGCGTTCCGCAGAAGCCCGACAGCATGCCGATGGCGCAGACCACCGCCGGATCCCCGCCGAACTGTCCGATAACCAGGGGCAGGGCGATGCCGCCGGTCATTACCGGAAAAGCGGCGAAAGCGTTGCCCATCATGATCGTGAACACAGCCATCCCGATGCAGTAGGCGGCCACGGCGGCGAAGCGGCTGTCCGCCGGCGTAATCATGACGGCGATCTCGCCGATCGACTTGCCCACGCCCGCCAGCGCGAACACCGCGCCCAGCGCCGCCAGCATCTGCGGCAGCAGGGCCGCCCAGCCGACCAGATCCATCAGGCGGCGGCCCTCCTGGATCGGCGCGCCGGCCGGCTGCTGGAACATCACCTTGGAGAGAACCGCCGCGACCAGCGCCGCCAAAGCTAGGGCGATCAGCGTCGCCTGCTTGGGGTCGACCAGGTGCGCGCCCTGCACCGTCAGGTGTTTGAAGGTCAGGGACCCGGCCAGGACCAGCACTGGGATCACCAGGGCTGGCGCGTAGAGTTTAACGCCATAGGTCGCCGCCAGGCCCTCCCGCTCTTCGGGTGAGGTGCTCTTCGGCGCGCCGACGCCCAACTGGCCGCTCCCGGCGATCAGCGCCAGGCACAGGACCAGCACTCCGTTGCCCAGGTCGCCCAGATGGTCGCCGGCCAGGAAGCTCAGCGCGAACAGGCCCCAGAACGCGGCGTTGCCGAAACGCTTGGGGTTTTCACGGTCGCCGGCGCTCAACACGGCGAAGGCCGCGAACATCAGTCCCGACAGCAGGTAGACGAGCGGCAGGCCGATCATGCGACGTCCTCCGCCTTGGGCGCGAGGTGGCGGTCGAACATCAAGAGTCGTGCGCCATGGATCAGGAAGGCGGCGATGGCGGTCGGGATCGCCCAGACCGACAGGGCCAGCGGTTCGACGGTGATGCCGCTCTGGTCCAGGAAGCCGACGATCAGCAGGATCGAGCCGATCGCCAGGAAGATGTCTTCGCCGAAGAAGAGGCCGATATTGTCCGTAGCCGCGCTCATGGCCCGGACCTTCTGGCGCTGGTCGTCTGTCAGGGGCTCAGCGGCGGCCTCAGCCATCGGCGCCAGAAGCGGGCGGACCGTCTGGGCGTGGCCGGCCACCTGGGTCAGACCCAGGGCGGCGGCGACCTGGCGCAGCGCCAGATAGGCCAGCAGGATCCGCCCCGCAGTCGCGGCCCGCAGGCCCTGGATCGTGCGCCGCGCCTGTTCGCGAAGTCCCGCGCGTTCCAAGACGCCGATGGCGGGCAGGACCAGCCAGGCGACGCTGACATAACGGTTGGTGTTGAACGCTTTGCCAAACGCGGCGAGCACCTCAACCGGGGTCAGGCCCGCAGTCAGACCCGATGTCATGGCGGCGGCCACCACGACCAGCAGCGGATTAAAGCGCAGGGCGAAGCCCAGCACGATCACCGCAACGCCCAAAAGGGTCAGCATCCCCGGCGACTCCCCCTCATTCCGAGGGGGACCGTCCGACGGCTTGGCCCTGCTGGCAAGCCAGTGCCGCATCACTGCGGACGAGGTTCCGCTTGACGACCCCGCGCCTCGGCGCGACGCTCAACTCAACAATGATAACCTACGGGAGGCCCCTATGGCCGACGGCGCTCTGCCCATCACATCCCTGAAGGGCAAGGTCAGCGAAGCGGAGTGGCAAGCGCGAGTCGATCTCGCCGCCCTCTATCGTCTCGTGGCCCTGCACGGGTGGGACGACATGATCTTCACCCACATCTCGGCCCGCATTCCCGGCCCTGACCATCATTTCCTGATCAATCCCTATGGGATGTTCTTCGGCGAGATCACGGCCTCGAGCCTGGTGAAGGTCGATCTTGAGGGCAACGTGATCGACAAGACCCCGTACTACATCAATCCGGCGGGCTTCACGATCCACTCGGCCGTCCATGCCGCGCGCGAGGACGCCCACTATGTGATGCACCTGCACAGCGATCAGGGCGTGGCGGTGTCGGCGCACAAGGAAGGTCTGCTGCCGCTGACGCAACATTCGCTAATCGTCTTGCCTCAACTCGCCTATCACGATTATGAAGGCATTGCGCTCAACCTTGAGGAGCGAGAGCGCATCGTGGCTGATCTTGGCCAGAAGAAGCTGATGATGTTGCGCAACCACGGCACCCTGTCGGTGGGCGCGAGCGCGGCCGAATGCTGGTTGGGGATGTTCTTCCTGGAGCGAGCATGCGCGCAGCAGGTGATGGCGCTTTCGATCGGACGCGACAACGTGCTGCTGGCGCCGGACGCCGCGCAGGACGAGGTTCGCAAGCAGACCGGCATGGGCATGGGCATGATCGGCGGACTGGCCTGGCCGGGTTGCCTGCGCAAGCTAGACCGCGAGTCGCCGGGCTACGCCGACTAGGGTTCCTCGAAGACTCCGCAAAGGCCGCCGCGATCCTAGTGATCGCGGCGGCTTTTTCGTGTCTGGCCCCCAGCGTCGCGACGGCGGGCGCCTGGCCTGTCGCGCCGGGCAAGACCCAGGTGATCGCCAAGTACGAGCGGCAGTCCGCCGACCAGGGCTTTGATCCCCAAGGCCTATTGGTCGACATAGACCGGAGACGGGACGAGGCGGTGTCGGTCTTTGTCGAGCACGGCCTGACTGAGCGCCTGACGCTGCAAGCCAAGGCGGGCGTCACGCGGGGAGGGGACCGGTGGGCGGACTATTCCGGCCGAGGGCCGGTCGAGCTGGGTCTCCGCTGGGCCGTGCAGCAGGGCGACCACTCAGCGCTGTCGGTCTATCTAGGCGCGGCCGAAGCGGGGGTCGGACGCAACGCGGGCTACGCCGCGCCCGGTCAGGGAAGTCTCGATCTCGAAGCCCGGGTGCTCTACGGGCGGTCTGCGACCTGGCGGGGAAGGCCGGTCTATCTCGATCTGCAGGCCGCCCGGCTCAAGCGGGAGGGCCTGGCCGACGAGAATCGTCTCGACATGACGCTGGGTCTTCGCCCTACGCCAAAACTGCTCCTACTGGCGCAAACCTATGCGGGTCAGGCCGAGCGACGGGGGTCGGATTCACGCTGGTTGAAGAGCGAGATTTCGGTCGTCCGCGCGTTCGGAGCTTGGAACGCGCAGGTCGGATGGCGGGACACGCTGGCCGGGCGCGAAACCGCCCGAGATCGTGGCGTTGTGCTGGCGCTATGGCGTAACCTTTAGCGTATTTCAGGGCTGCAACACACGGTCATCCTGGTGTCACTGGACGCCGGTTTAGGGTGCGGTCATATCTCGCAACGATTGTCACCCCGCCGAACTTCTTCGGCGCCCGGAGCACTTCCTTGATCCGCAGGCACTTCTTCCTCGTCGTGGCCTTGGCCGCCGTGGTTCTCATGCTGGGCGTGGGCGGCTTCAAGCTGGCCTTCGCCAACAAGGAAACCAAAGGCGGCGGGGGCGGTCGTGCGACCAGCGTCTCGCAGGCGGTGGTCGGCGAGCGTCCGTTTACGGATCGAATCGAGGTCCTGGGCTCCGCCAAGGGGCGCCAGTCGGTGACCATCACATCGAATACGGCCGAACTGATCACGGCGGTTCGCTTCACCGACGGCCAAGCCGTGTCGCGGGGGCAGATCCTGGTCGAGCTCAAGGCCGAAGCCGAAGACGCCGGTATCGCCGAGGCGCGCGTGCGCCTGGCTCAGGCCGAGCGCGACTACAAGCGGTGGAAAGCTCTGGCCGACCAGGGCATCGCTCCGCGCGCCGCCGCTGAGCAGTATCTGGCCGCCTACGAGGCCGCGAAAGCGGCGGTCGAGTCCGCTCAGGCCAACAAGCTTGATCGCGTGATCCGCGCGCCCTTCGCCGGACGTGTGGGGATCTCGGATGTGGCGCCAGGCATGCTGATCAGCCCTGGCACGGCGATCGTCACATTGGACGACACCTCGGTGATCCGCGTCGACTTCTCGGTGCCTGACCGTTACTTGGAGACGCTGCGCGTAGGCCTGCCGATCATCGCCAAGCCTGAGGCGCTTGCGGGCGAGGTTTTCCAGGGCCGCATCGCGCAATTGGACACGCGCGTTGATCCAGCGACCCGCGCCATCAAAGCGCGCGCCGAGTTTGCCAATGCTAGCGGTCGCTTGAAGCCGGGCATGCTGGTCAAGGTGGCGATCGATCAGGGCGTGCGCACCGCCGTCGCCGTGCCAGAGGCTGCGGTGCAGTTCGAAGGCGAGCAGGCCTCGGTCTATGTCGTCGCCAAGGGGCCCAAGGGCATGATCGCCCGCCGGACGGACGTCGACACGGGCATCACCCAAGCGGGCTTTGTTGAAATCCGCTCGGGTCTGAAGGCGGGTGACGCCATCGTTTCAGACGGCTTGAACCGCATTCAGGACGGCGCGGCCATCGCCAGCGGCAAGGGTAAGCCGGGCGAAAAGCCAGGACAGGGGACTGACGCCAAGAGCGGCGCTGAGCGTAAGGCCGGCTGATGCTCTCCGATCTCTCCGTCCGCCGCCCCGTATTCGCCGCCGTCGCGGCGATCATTCTCTGCGTCATCGGCCTAGCGGCGTTCACGTCGCTGCCGATCCGTGAGTTGCCCAGCGTCGATCCGCCCGTGGTGTCGGTTTCGACGAGCTACCGCGGCGCGTCGGCCGAGGTCATCGAAGAGCGGATCACCCAGGTGATCGAGCGCCAGGTCGCCGGCATCCAAGGCATCGACCGGGTCAACAGCTCCTCGCGTGACGGCCGCTCCAACATCACCATTACGTTCAACCTCGACCGCGACCTGGACGCGGCCGCCAATGACGTGCGCGACGCCGTCAGCCGAGTGACCAGCAACCTGCCGGATCAAGCCGATCCCCCGCAGATCGCCAAGGCCAACGCCGACGCGTCGCCCATCGTCATCCTAAACCTGACCTCGACCACGCTGAACCCGCTGCAGCTTGCCGACTACGCCGACCGCTATCTGGTTGAGCGCATGTCGACGATCGACGGCGTGGCTCAGGCCAACCTGTTCGGCGCGAAGATCTTCGCGATGCGGATCTGGCTGGACGCCAATGAGATGGCGGCGCGTGGCGTCACGGTCGACGATGTCGAAAGCGCCCTGAACGCCCAGA
Source organism: Caulobacter vibrioides (assembly GCA_002280275.1). GTDB lineage: Bacteria > Pseudomonadota > Alphaproteobacteria > Caulobacterales > Caulobacteraceae > Caulobacter > Caulobacter vibrioides_A. Next base: position 5,722 of record NCDQ01000121.1, read on the forward strand.
ACCTTGAATTGCCCGCAGGTTCGCTAGAAAGCGCGGCCAAGGACTTCACGATCCGCGTGGCGCGCAGCTACGCGACGCCCGAAGAGTTCGCGCGCCTGCCGCTTCGGGCCGCCAATAGCTCGGGCTATGTGCTTCGCCTCGGCGATGTCGCCCGCATCGAAGAGGCCGCCAATGAACGCCGCCGCATGTTCCGCGGCAACCGCATCGACCAGGTCGGCATCGGCCTGACGCGTCAGTCTCAGGCTAATGACGTCGCCATTTCCAAGGCTGTTCGCGCCGAGGTCGAGGCTATCAACCAGACTCTGCCGCCTGGCACCAAGATGGTTGTCGCCGTTGACAACTCGGTGTTCACGGCCGAGGCGATCCACGAGGTCTGGATCACCATGGGCCTGTCGATCGGCCTGGTGGTGCTGGTCAACCTGCTGTTCCTGGGCAGCTGGCGTTCGGCGCTGATCCCGTCGATCGTCGCGCCGATCTGCATCCTATCGACCTTCATCATCCTGGCGCCGCTCGGCTTCTCCCTGAACCTGCTGACCCTGTTGGCCTTGGTGCTGGCGGTGGGCCTGGTGGTCGATGACGCCATCGTGGTGGTGGAGAACATCCAGCGGCGCGTTGATGAAGGCGAACCGGCCCTGGTGGCCGCCGAGCGCGGCACCCGCCAGGTTTTCTTCGCCGTCGTGGCCACCACGATCGTGCTGATCTCGGTGTTCGCGCCGCTGATGTTCCTGCCTGGCTATATCGGCCGCCTGTTCGTCGAACTGGCGGTGACTATCGCCGCC
>NCDQ01000122.1 GCA_002280275.1 Caulobacter vibrioides
CTGCTTTCCCTGACCGACGACGAAGACGCCGCCGGAGTCATGCGTGCGTGCGACGTCGATCTCACCGCGCTGAAGAAGAGCCTCTCCATCTATCTCGACGTCGAACTCTCCTCCCTGGTGGTGGACGATGACGAGGACGCCAAGCCGACCGCCGGCTTCCAGCGCGTGATCCAGCGCGCGGTGATCCACGTCCAGTCGTCCGGCCGCGAGGAAGTTACCGGCGCCAACGTGCTGGTCGCCATTTTCTCCGAACGCGAAAGCCACGCCGCCTACTTCCTGCAGGAGCAGGACATGACGCGGTACGACGCGGTGAACTTCATTGCTCACGGCATCGCCAAGAAGGCCGGCGCCTCGGAGCCCAAGAGCGTCAAGGGCGCCAGCGCTGGCTCGAACGCGACCGAGGAGGACGGCGAGAAGTCGACCACTAAGACCGGCGGTGAGGCCCTCGAGGCCTACTGTGTCGACCTCAACGAAAAGGCCCGCCAGGGTAAGGTCGACCCGCTGATCGGCCGCGCGAACGAAGTCGAACGCGCGATCCAGATCCTGTGCCGCCGCACCAAGAACAACCCGCTGCTGGTCGGTGACCCGGGCGTTGGCAAGACCGCCATCGCCGAGGGCCTGGCCCGCAAGATCGTCACGCACCAGGTTCCCGAGGTCCTGGAAGGCGCCACCATCTACTCGCTAGACATGGGCGCGCTGCTGGCCGGCACCCGCTATCGCGGTGACTTCGAGGAACGCCTCAAGCAGGTCGTCAAGGAACTGGAGAACCACCCGAACGCGGTGCTGTTCATCGACGAGATCCACACCGTGATCGGCGCCGGCGCGACCAGCGGTGGGGCCATGGACGCCAGCAACCTGCTGAAGCCGGCTCTGGCTTCGGGCACGCTGCGCTGCATGGGCTCGACCACCTACAAGGAGTTCCGCCAGCACTTCGAGAAGGATCGGGCGCTCGTCCGTCGCTTCCAGAAGATCGACGTGAACGAGCCGACGGTGGAAGACACCATCAAGATCCTCAAGGGCCTGAAGACCTACTACGAGGACTTCCATAAGCTGAAGTACACCGCCGACGCCCTGAAGGTCGCGGTCGAGCTGTCGGCCAAGTACATCACCGACCGCAAGCTGCCCGACAAGGCGATCGACGTGATCGACGAGGCCGGGGCTTCGCAGATGCTGCTGCCCGAAAGCCGCCGCAAGAAGACCATCGGCGTCAAGGAGATCGAAAGCGTCGTCGCCAAGATCGCCCGCATCCCCCCGAAATCGGTCAGCAAGTCGGACACCGAGGCGTTGAAGGAGCTGGAAAGCGACCTGAAGCGCGCCGTGTTCGGTCAGGAAGAGGCCCTGAGTCAGCTGGCCGCCGCCATGAAGCTGGCGCGGGCCGGCCTGCGTGAACCCAACAAGCCCATCGGCTCGTACCTGTTCAGCGGCCCGACCGGTGTTGGCAAGACCGAAGCCGCCAAGCAGTTGGCCCAGACCCTGGGCATCGAGATGCTGCGCTTCGACATGTCGGAGTACATGGAACGGCACACCGTGAGCCGCCTGATCGGCGCCCCTCCCGGCTATGTCGGCTTCGACCAGGGCGGTCAGCTGACCGACGCGGTCGACCAGCACCCGCACGCTGTGGTCCTGCTCGACGAAATCGAGAAGGCGCACGGAGATGTCTACAACATCCTGCTGCAGGTGATGGACAACGGCACCCTGACCGACAGCAACGGCAAGAAGGTCGACTTCCGCAACGTGGTCCTGATCATGACCACCAATGCGGGGGCCTCGGACGCCCAGCGCAACTCGATCGGCTTTGGCCGCAGCAAGGTCGAAGGGGAAGAAGAGGCCGCCCTCAAGCGCCTGTTCACGCCGGAGTTCCGCAATCGTCTGGACGCCGTGGTGGCCTTCAAGCCGCTCAGCGCCGAGATCATCCGTCAGGTCGTGCAGAAGTTCGTCATGCAGCTGGAGGCCCAACTGGCCGACCGCAACATCACGATCGAACTGTCCGACGACGCCGCCGACTGGCTGGCCAAGAACGGCTTCGACGAGCTCTACGGTGCGCGCCCCCTGGCCCGGGTCATCCAGGAGCACATCAAGAAGCCGCTGGCCGACGACATCCTGTTCGGACGCCTGGTGCGCGGCGGCCACGTCAAGGTCGTGCTCAAGGACAGCAAGATCGACTTCGAGATCGACTCCTCGACCGCGCCCAAGGCCGGCAAGGCCGACGAGACCGAACCGGCGCTGGCCGAATAGGTCGGCGACAAGCCCTCAAGCGAAAGGCCCGGAGCGATCCGGGCCTTTTGTTTTTTGGCTAAAGCGCCGCGCTGATCTTCTCCGCCAGGGCCTTCAGCTCGCCGACATCGGCCATACCGCCCTCGCCGTGACGGCCCAGGCCTTCGCCCTCGTAGCGAGGAATGACGTGAAAGTGCAGGTGGAAGATCGTCTGGCCCGCCGGCGCGCCGTTGAACTGGGTGACGACCACGCCGTCAGGTTTGAGCGCCGTCACCGTCGCCTTGGCCAGCCTCTGGGTCGCGGCGATCAGGTCGGCCAGCACGTCGGATTCAACCTCGAGAAGGTTGCGCGCCTGGCTGACCTTGGAGATCACCAGGGCGTGACCGCGCGACTGCGGGAAGACGTCCATAAACGCCAGGACCTTGTCGTCCTCGAACACCTTCACGCTGGGAATCTCCCCGCGGATGATCTTGGCGAAGATGTTGCCCGTGTCGTAGCGTCCGTCGAGGCTCATGATCGTCTCCCTGTGATGCCACGGTCGTAGCAAACGCGAAGGGGCGCGCAAACCATGGACGGCAAGCCTCAGGGCCTTACCGAGCAGCAACAGAAATGGTTCGCCTCGGTTCGCGCCAATCTGGAGCGGGAGACCGGGAAGACTCTCGAACAATGGGTCGAGATCGTCCGGCGCGAATGTCCTGAAACCCGGTCCAAGGCGCGCAACGACTGGCTGAAGGCGGCCTATGGCATCGGCCAAAACCGCGCAGCGACGATCTTCGGCGTCGCCTTCCCGTCTGAAATGGGCTGGGACGACGCGGACGGCCTGCGCGCAGCGCTATGGACAGACCCGGCCTCGGCCGCCGTCCTCGAAGCTCTGGAAGCGGCGATCGCTGACCTGTCCGACGTCGTGACCGGCCAACGCAAGGGCTACACCGCCTGGTCCCGCAAGAGCCAGTTCGCAGCCGCCAAGCCGCTGAAGGGCGGTGGCGTGGCCTTGGGCCTTGCCTTGACGCCGGAGGTATCGCCTCGCCTCGTCGAGCCGCGCAACGAGAGCTGGTCCGAACGCCTTAAGGCCAAACTCATCCTCGCCTCGCCGGCCGAGGTCGATAAGGCGCTGAAGGCGCTGCTCAAGGCGGCTTGGGAGCGGTCCTAGGGGCTAAGCCTTGGTCGCCGGCTCGAGGCGCGCCAGCATCACGCCCTCGCTGACCTGACCGCCGGCGGTCGCCGAAAGCTCGGCCACGACGCCGTCGAACGGCGCGGCCATGGCGTGCTCCATCTTCATGGCCTCAAGGGTCAGCAGGGTCTGACCCTTGCTCACGGTCTGGCCGGCCGCGACCGCCACCGAGACGATCTTGCCCGGCATCGGCGACAGGATAGCGCCGTCCGAAGCGCCGCCCTCGCCCGCCCCGCCGACCTTGGCGACGAAGTCGAACTCCTGGACGTCTCCGCCCTCGAACACCTGGATAGGGCCCTTGCCATAGGTGGTCGGCAGGCGCGTCACCTCGTCGAACGTCGAGCCGTCCGCATGGCGGATGTCCCAGGACCAGTCCTCGGTCCCGCCGCCGATCAGGGCGACACGTAGCGGCGTGGCCTTACCGTCGGACGACATCGGCAGATGCATCGACGCCCGCGGCGCGTTCATGCGGAAACCGAGCAGCTTGGACGGCGCCGGCTCCCACGGGTCGCGACGGGCTTCAGCCTCCAGGAAGCTGTCCAGCCGCCAGCCGATCGCGGCCATGGCCGGCTCGTCGCTGAAGGTGCGTTCGGTCAGCTCGTCGAGGCGCGCCTCGATGAAGCCGGTGTCCACCGCCCCCTCGACGAAGTCGGGATGGCTGGCGCACTTGGCCAGGAACGCGGCGTTGGTCTTGACCGGCCAGACCTCGACCAGGGCGCAGGCCTCGGCCAAGCGCTGGGCGGCGTCCTCGCGATCGGCGCCGTGGGCGATCAGCTTGGCGATCATCGGGTCGTAGAACGGGGTGACCTCACCTCCCTCCTCCACCGCGCTGTCGACGCGGACATCGCCTTCGGGCAGCCGGAAGTGCTTGAGCTTGCCCGTCGAGGGCAGGAAGCCGGTCGCGGGGTTCTCGGCGTAGAGGCGCGCCTCCATGGCCCAGCCGTCCAGGGTGATCTCGCCCTGCTCCAGCGGCAGCGGCTCGCCGGAGGCGACCCGCAGTTGCCATTCGACGAGGTCCTGGCCGGTGACCATCTCGGTGACGGGGTGCTCGACCTGCAGTCGGGTGTTCATCTCCATGAACCAGATGCGGTCGGCGCGGAGGCCTTCCGAAGCGTCCGCGATGAACTCGACCGTACCGGCGCCGACATAGTTCACAGCCTGGGCGGCCTTGACCGCCGCCGCGCAGACGGCCTTACGGGTCGCTTCGTCCATGCCGGGCGCCGGCGCTTCCTCGATGACCTTCTGGTGGCGCCGCTGCAGCGAGCAGTCGCGCTCGAACAGGTGGACGACATTGCCGTGGCTATCGCCGAACACCTGCACCTCGATGTGGCGCGGCCGAGTGACGTACTTTTCCAGCAGCACACGATCATCGCCAAAGGCGGCCGAGGCTTCGCGACGGCAAGAGCCCAGGGCGGCCTCGAAATCGTCGGCCTTCTCGACCTTGCGCATGCCCTTGCCGCCGCCGCCGGCCACGGCCTTGATCAGCACCGGATAGCCGATCTTGGCCGCCTCTGCGGTGAGTCGTTCGACCGATTGGTCCTCGCCCAGATAGCCGGGCGTGGTGGGCACACCGGCCTTTATCATCACCGCCTTGGCGGCGTCCTTCAGGCCCATCTCCCGGATCGCCGAGGGCGGTGGACCAATCCAGACGAGCCCTGCGTCCATCACGCTTTGCGCGAACTCAGCGTTCTCCGAGAGGAAACCGTAGCCGGGATGGATCGCCTCGGCGCCCATCTGCTTGGCCGCCGCCAGGATCTTGCGCGGATCCAGATAGCTCTCCTTGGCCGGCGCCGGGCCGATCAGGATCGCCGCATCCGCCTCCATCACGAAGGGCGCGTTAGCGTCCGCCTCGGAATAGACGGCGATCGTCCGCACGCCCAGCTCGCGGGCGGTACGGATGATCCGACGGGCGATCTCGCCACGGTTGGCGATCAGAACGGAGGAGAGCAACGGGAAACCCAATCTAGCGAAAGCGCGAAGACCAATGGAGCCTGGCGGAGGACGCGAACCCTATTCGACCCAGGACGGCTTGCGTCGCGCCAGGAAAGCGCGCACGCCTTCTTGTCCTTCGGGCGAGACACGGCGGCGCGCGATGCGACGCGCGCTCTCTTCGATCAGCCCCTTGTCGAGCTTCTGGCCCACGAAATCGTTGACCAGAGCCTTGGCGTCGCCGATCGCGCCCGGGGCGCACGGCGACATCTCGGCGATCAGGGCGTCGCGGGCGGCCTCCAGGCTGGTGACATCCTCGAACACCTCATCGACCAGACCAAAGCCCCAGGCGTCATCGGCGTCGAACACGCGGCCCGTGGCGAACAGCAGCTTGGCGGTGCGCGGGCCCAGGGCCTGGATCACGTAGGGGCTGATCGTCGCTGGGGTCAGGCCCAGCTTCACCTCGGAGAAGGCGAACTTGGCGTCGACAAGCGCCAGCGCATGGTCACACGCCGCCACCAGGCCCGCGCCGCCGCCGAAAGCCGGCCCTTCGACCAGCGCCACGGTCAGGGCCGGGATGTCGTGCAGGGCCTTGAGCATGCGCGCCAGCCCCATGGCGTCGTCGCGGTTGTCGCTCTCGGACCACTCGACCGCGTCGCGCATCCACGACAGGTCAGCCCCGGCGCTGAAGGTCCCGCCCGCCCCGCGCAGGAACACCGCGCGGATGTGGTCGGCCCCGTGCAGGGTCTCGAACGCCTCGTGCAGGGCGGCGATGGTGGCGGCGTCGAAGGCGTTCTTCTTCTCCGGCCGGTTGATCGTGATGAAGACGATCCCCTCGGGGGTGGAGTCGATCTGCACCAGCGACGGATCGGCGTCCGGCGCCGCGTCGGCCAGCAGCGGGTGCGAGATAGCGTTGATCTCGGCCGCCTCGCCGGGCGTGATGTCGAGGGCGTTGAGGTCGGCGTCGGTGGGGGTCTTGGTCATCGGAAACTCCTTCGGGACATCAACGCACGACGGGCGGGAGCGTGAAGAGGGCTAGTGAGCCAAGGGTGAGCAGACCGTCGCATCGCCCTCGCTCACGTCTTGCTCACTAGCACTGTTCACCCCCTCACCTCACATCCGGAACACGCCGAACTGCGTCTCCGGGATCGGCGCGTTCAGGCTGGCGCTGATCGCGAGAC
>NCDQ01000123.1 GCA_002280275.1 Caulobacter vibrioides
CGACCACGGCCTCGATGCGTTCGTAATCGAGATCGGTCGCCGTCAGCGGATCGGCCAGGAGCAGCGAGCTGTTGAAGATGTTCAGCCCCTTGTTCTCCATGGCCCCGAAGTTGAAGTCGCGCACGGCGACGATCATGAAGAGATCCAGGTCGTACTCGCGGCCGAAAACCTCCTCGTCCCATTTCATGGCGCGCTTCAGGCTGTCCAACGCATAGGCGGCCCGCGACGCCTGACCGGGGTCCACGAACACACGCAGTGCGACTTCGCGGCCGGTCATCGTCACGAACTTGTCTGTCAGGACGTCCAGATCGCCGGCGACGAGGGCGAAGAGATAGCTCGGCTTGGGGAAGGGATCGGACCATTCGGCAAAGTGCCGACCACCTTCCAGCGAGCCGCTCGCCACCAGGTTCCCGTTGCTCAGCAGGTGCGGGAACTTGCCGTCGGCTTCAATCCGCACGCTGTACCGCGAGAGAACGTCGGGGCGATCGGGGAAGTAGGTGATGGTGCGGAAGCCTTCGGCCTCGCATTGCGTGCAGAAGCGGCCGCCCGACATGTAGAGGCCCATCAGGGCCTTGTTCGACGAAGGGTCGATCTCGACCTCCGTCGTCAGCACGAACTGGTCCGGCGTCTTCGCCAAGGTGAGATGTTCGGCGTCCACGACATACTGGGTCGGGTCCAGCGTCTGGCCGTCGATCGCGATCGACACCAGCGTCAGGCGCTCGCCGTTCAAGACCAAAGGCTCGCCTTCAGCGCCTGTCCGACGGACCGAGAGCCCGGCGGTCACACGCGTCCGGGTCGGATGCAGGTCGAAGACCAGACGCGTGGTCTCGATGGCGAACGGGAACGGGCGATAGTCCGCGAGGCTTACGGCTTGGGGCGTGTCGGTGCGCATCGACTTTATCTAATCCGCCTCGCCGCCCTCCGCGAGGGACCTTGACGCGGCGGCTTGAATTAATGCGCCGCCCGTCCCGATGCGACCTAGTCGCCGGAGGGCGGCGCCGATGGCGACTCCTGCAGGTAACGCTCGACCACCATGATCTTCTGCGCCAAGGCGCTTAGCGCGGGTGGCGCGTCCTCGGGGTTGTCAGCCACGAGGGTGAGGACTTCACGGGCGATCGCGTGGAGACGAGGCGCGCTGGCGATCAGGCGCGCCTGATACTCCATCTTGTGCGGATCGCGGTCATACTCCGCGCCTGGGGTGCGCCAGCCGCCCCAGTCGTTGGGGTCTGTGACCACGACGGGATAGGTCCCCGGATAGGGGTGGTGGGCGCAGTCGCCTTCCTGCTGCCACTTGTTGCGAGCCCGAAGCACCCGCCAGTTTGAGACCAGGCCGCTTTCCTGCGGGTCGACCTTGTCCTCGGGCTTCAGTTCCTGGGCCTGGAACTCGCGACCCAAGCCGACGTCGTAGGTCACGCGCACGGGTTCGTCGAAGCCCTTGGCCCATACGGGCACGATCCGCTCCACGATCGCCCAGCACCCGACGCTGTCAACCCAGACCCGCTGGTTCTTCTGGAAGACGGTCTTGGCCATGAAACGCGACGTGTCCGATTTGTGAGACTATGGGCATAAGAACCTGAAATTCTTGACGCCGGGTCAATCTTTCCCTTTGCGTGAACGTCGTTCAGTGTGCCGCCTGTGACGCGCCCAAGAGCGCGGCCAGGGAGGTTCCAGTGGATTTCGACTATTCGGACGATCAGAAGTTCCTGAAGGAGGAGGCGCGCAAGTTCCTCGCCGCGCATTGTGACGTCGGCGTGGTCCGCGGCGTTCTCGACAACGCTGACCGCTCATTTGACGAGAAGCTCTGGAAGGGCGTCGCCGAGCAGGGCTGGCTGGGGGCCTCCATCCCCGAAGAACATGGCGGCCTGGGTCTTGGCCGTGTCGAGCTTTGCGCCATCGCCGAGGAACTGGGACGCGCCGTCGCGCCGATCCCGTTCGCCTCGACGGTCTACGTCCTGGCCGAGGGCGTGATGGCTTACGGCTCCGACGCTCAGAAGGCCTCGATCCTGCCCCGTATCGCGGCTGGCGAGGTGATTGGTTGCCTTGCGACCTCGGAAGGTCCGGGCGTGGTCGGGCCGGCGACGCTGCAGTGCCGCGTTGATGGCGGCAAGCTCAGCGGAACGAAGATCCCCGTCACCGACGGCGACGTCGCCGATCTCGCCTTGGTCTTGGCCTCCGAGAGCGGTCGCCCGGGCTTGTTCCTGGTGGACCTGAACGGGGCGGGCGTGTCTCGCGAAACCCTCAAGAGCCTGGATCCCACCCGCGGCGTCGCCAAGATCGTCTTCGACGGCGCGCCGGCCGAGCGCGTGGGTGACGCGGGAGCGGGCTTCGAGGTCGTGCAGGGCGTTCTGGACCGCGCGGCCGTCCTGCTGGCCTTCGAGCAACTGGGCGGCGCCGATCGGTGCCTGGAGATGGCCAAGGAGTACGCCCTGGGCCGCTACGCCTTCGGTCGCGTGATCGCCGGCTATCAGGCCATCAAGCACAAGCTGGCCGACATGTACGTCAAGAACGAAGTCGCGCGCTCGAACGCCTACTACGGCGCCTGGGCGCTGAACGACGGGGCGCCAGAACTGCCCGTCGCCGCAGCGGCGGCGCGGATCGCCGCGTCGGAGGCCTTCTGGTTCGCCAGCAAGGAGAACATCCAGGTTCACGGCGGCATGGGCTTCACCTGGGATGTCGACTGCCATCTCTACTACCGCCGCTCACGCCAGCTGAGCCTCGTGGCCGGAGCCCCGAAGGTCTGGAAAGAGCGTTTAGTCTCGGAACTCGAAAAGAAAAACGCGGCTTAAGGAGCGGAAGATCATGGATTTCAACGATTCCACCGAAGAAGCCGCCTATCGCGAGAAGGCTCGCGCTTGGCTCGCCGAGAACGCCGCCGCGCACCGCGCCAAGTGGGGCGAGCTGAAGCCGAACACACCTGAGCACATGGCGGCCGCCAAGGAGTGGCAGGCCACCAAGGCCAGCGCTGGCTATGCCTGCATCACCTGGCCCGCCGCGATTGGCGGCGGCGGCGGTACGCCGATCCAGTCGGTGATCTTCGGCCAAGAAGAGACCAAGGCCGGGCTCGGCTACGGCTACTTCACGATCGGCCTGGGCATGTGCGTGCCCACGGTGATGGCCTTCGCCGACGGCGAGACCAAGAAGCGCTTCGTCAGCCCCGCCGTTCGCGGTGACGAGATCTGGTGCCAGCTGTTCTCGGAACCGGCGGGCGGCTCTGACGTCGCCGCCCTGCGCACCCGCGCCGTCAAGGATGGCGACGAGTGGGTGATCAACGGCCAGAAGGTCTGGACCACCGGCGCCCACTATTGCGACTACGGCATCCTGCTGACCCGGACCGATCCCGACGTGCCCAAGCACAAGGGTTTGACCATGTTCTGGATCGACATGAAGGACCCGGCGGTCGAGTGCCGTCCGATCCACCAGATGTCGGGCGGACGCGAGTTCAACGAGGTCTATTTCACCGACCTGCGCGTCAAGGACAGCCAGCGTCTGGGCGAAGTCGGCGACGGCTGGAAGGTTGCGCTCGTCACTTTGATGAACGAGCGCCTGGCTGTCGGGGGCTCTGCCGGTCCGAACTATCGCGAAATCATGAAGCTGGCACGCGAACTGGCAGGACCCACGGGTCCGTCGCTGAAGGACCAGGCGTTCCGGGAAAAGCTGGCCGACTGGTACGTGCAGTCCGAAGGCCTGAAGTTCACGCGATTCCGCACGATGACCGCACTGTCGCGTGGCCAGACGCCTGGGCCGGAAAGCTCGATCGGCAAGATCATCTCGGCCAACCAGTTGCAGGAACTGGCCAACACCGCCGTCGAGATGGAGGACCAGTACGGTATCCTTTCCGATCCTGAGGTCGCGCCCGCCGAAGCGGCTTTCCAGCAAAGTCTGATGTGGGCGCCGGGTCTGCGGATCGCTGGCGGCACCGATGAAATCCTGAAGAACATCATCGCCGAGCGCGTGTTGGGCCTGCCCGGTGACGTGCGGGTCGACAAGGACGTTGCTTTTAAAGACATGCCGACGGGACGCTGATTTCGTCGAATCTTCACACGACTTAAAAATGAGCGAGTCGGTGGCTGACTAGGTTAGCCGCCGACTCGCCGACACTTCGCCTAGTTGTTTCCGACCTCCGGAAACGTGCGAAAATCCCGCAAATTCGCCTGCCAAGCGAACCCTGGCTCTCATGACGAAGACTTCATTGTCCGGCGGGTTGAGCGTTATCCCGCTCGTCGGCTGTGACACCGGCCCCAATTTCTGGTTCCACAAGCGCGCCAGCGCCTGCCCGCGTCCCCAAGCGGCGCAGGGCGTTTCTGGCCAGTTCAACCAGCAGCAGCAGGAAATCCGGTCGCTTCGCCAGGGTGGCTTCCGAGGCGACTTTTTCGCCCAGCTCGAGCTGGCGCGGCGGTACGAAGGTCAGCGCGCCGTCGACAAGAATCTGGAAGATCCCGTCGAGGCGGCCGTCTGGTACGCCATGGCCCTGGCGAATTCTGGCGGCTACGCGCCGATCGCCGCCTATGAGCGTCGTGGCAAGGAATCGCGGGCGGTTTCGCGCTTTGACGATTGCCGCGCCTTCGAGCGTCGCAGCGCCTATGGCGCCCTGGACCGCTTGCTCTCGCGCATGTCGACCGAAGAACGCGAGAAGGTCCGCAATCGCGTGATCTATATCCTGTCGACCCAGAGCGCCGATGGATTCCGGACCCTGGCGCGCATGCATGACGGCTATTTTGGTCCGTTCGGCGAGCCTTCGGATAACCTCCAGGCCATCGAGGCCTACGGCAAGCCCAGCCAGCCCGGCGCGGCCGCAGCGCTGGACCTGTTCCGCCGCAACGACGTCGACGCCTATCTTTACAACTACCTCGCTGTACAGACGGGCGACGTCTCAGCCTATGTGATGCTGAAGGACTTCGAGCGGTCGTCGCCGCAGCGGGCCTCGTACGGCTCGTTCGTGGAGACCAAGGCCAAGCGCTGGATCCCGCCGTACGAATTCTATCCGCCCGAATCGCCGGACTCTGGCGTTCCTCACTCCGACGAGGCCGACCTGTCGGGCGAGGCGCGCGAGTCGGCGCTGTATCGCATATCCGAGCTGCCCTTCGTCCACGTCGGCGAGGCGCTGTCCTATCTGCGCGTGATCCCCACGGCGGTCCTGGACGAGAAGATGCTCAGCGTCACTGAGGTCCAGACCCTGCAGAGCATGATCGGGCGTCCCAACACTGGACGTCTGTCGCCTATCGAAAAGGTTCGCGCCGTTCAGTACGCAGCGGTCAACGGCTCCTCAAAGGCCCAGCTGGTGCTCGCGGTGATGTACTCGGAAGGCGTCGGCGTGCCGCGTGACTACGCCCGCGCCTATCACTGGTATGAAGAGGCCGAGCGCCAGGGATCGGCTGAGGCCAAGTACGCCATGTCGACCTTCTTCTCGCTGGGCCTGCAGGGCGTGGCGGACCAGGACCGGGCCAAGGCGGTGGTCTATCAGATCGACGGCGCCCTGGCCGGCTTCAAGCCCTCGGCCTGGCGACTGCAGCAGCTCCTGGCGCAGGTTTCGCGACCGCCGCGTGCGGCGGGCGAGCGTGCGCCGCCTCGGCCGATCTACGGCGCCGACGACTACCGCGCCGCGCCGCGCGCCGAGGACCGTGACCCGCGACAGGACCAGCCTGGCTCCGACCGGGGCGGGCGTCCGTACAACGAAGGGAATTACTAGATGCGCCGCCTCAGCCGCCTGCTGGCGCTTTGGGCCGCTGTGACCCTCGGCGCCGCTCTCGCCGCCGCGCCCGAGCTGGCCGTCGCCTCGCCGGACGCCAAGATCGATCAGCAAATCCGCCCGTGCTTCGGCCTGCTGCTGCAGCCCAACCTGGCCCACGGGTGCAAGGTGCGTGACGTGCGGCCCAAGCCCTGTCCGCGGGGCACGATCCGCTCGAAGGGGCGCTGCGTTGTGCAGTACAACAACGGCGGTTACGCCTACGTCTCGCGCGAGATCAACTGCGACTACGCCTATCCGGGCCAGATCTCCGACACGCTCTATCGCCTTTATGAAGGCGACGTGCTGACCCTGACCTCGACCAATGGCGGCGCCTGTGTGGACTCGCTGAACATCACGAAGGCGATCAGCATCGTGGTGCGCGACTATTCGCCCAGCCGTACGCGTCCGATCCTGATCGCCGGCAGCGGCCAGCCCTGCATCAAGATCCAGCCCGGCGTGCAGTATGTGGTTCTGGATGGTCTGGGCATCGAGGCCACCCGCGCCGGCGCCGCTTCGTGCATTGTCGGTCGCGCCACCGAGATCGCCCTGCGCGGCGTGACGGTCCGCTATGACGGCGAGGGCTCGGCCTTCGACGTCGGCGACAGCCGCATCGAGCTGGCGCAAAGCACCTTCATCGGTCGCACCCGCCAGCCGGTGGTCAAGGCGACCGGCACGATCATGGCGGCCGACGTCGAGATCGCCGCGACCGCCATCGGCGCCGCGCTCGAAACCTCGGGGGACAGCCGTCTGCGCGATGTCCGTGTCGTGCGCCTGGGCGACTGGACGGGATCGTCCCGCACCCGCAATTCCGCCGGCTTCATCATCGCCGGTATGAACCGCCAGCAACTCGTCCAGATCGACGGCCTTTATGTCGATGGCTTCTCGCGTGGCATCTATGTCGGCGGCGGCGATGAGACAACGCTGCTGCGCCCAGTGGTTCGCGACAGCGACTGGGCCGTGACGCTGGAGAACGCGAACCTCCGCGTGGTCGAAGGCGAGTTCGAGGCGGTGGATGTCGGTATCTATGCCGCGTCTGGCGTCGTCTTCGCCTCGAACAACAAGATCATGGGCGTCATGCGCTCGGGCATCTACGCCGACGCCGGCGGTCAGGTTCGCGCGGTCGACAACCGCGTCTATGCGCGCCCCGAAGGCTGCCGCGCCCTGGTCACGGGCTTCTTTAACGGCGAGCTGACTTGCCGCCCCTGGTTCGAGGCGCCGGAGCTCTACCGCACGCCCCGCGACCGCGCCCGCCTGGACTTCGACAGCTATTGGCCCGCACCCGCCGTTGTCGCTGGCGTCACAACTCAGACGCCGGCCGAACTGTCAGGCCCGCCGCCGGCCGGCGCGCCGGCTTCCGCGCCTCAACCTCAACAAGGGGGAGCTCCGCGATGAGCACGTCCGTTCGCGGCCCGATGGCCGCTTGCCTCTGCGCCCTTGTGACCTTGTCCAGCGTCGTGGCGACCCAGGCCTGGGCCCAGAGCGGTCCGGGTGGTCCGGGGCGTGGACGCGAGGCCTGTGGTTCGCCGATGACGGGCGCTGCGCCCGACATCATGAGCTATGACAGCGCCACCGGAACCCAGGTCTTCGTCAACAGCGGCCGAGGAACCGGCACCGACGTTTCGGCCTACAACGCCCAGAGCGGCTCGGCCGCCCAATTCGCTGGCGATCTGAGCCGTCCGGGTCTGGTGTCCTCGTGCTCGGTCGATGGTTTCAGCCGTCAGGCCTATGGCGTCGACGCCACGCGGCCCGGCCAAGTGGTCGTCTCGGGCCGCGACGAGCGCGGCGAGCGCTGGGCGTTCACGCGCGCCGACGGCAAGGTCGAGGTCTGGGACCCGCGCGGCGACAACCGCTGCTTCAAGTCGGGTCTGGGCATCTTTACGCCCGCCGGCGGCTATGGCGTGGCCCTGGCCACCCCGCCCGGCGCTGTCGGAGTCGGCATCGCGGCGGGTCAGCACTTCGGCGGCGTCGGTGTGGGCGCCAACCGCAACTTCGTCGGCGCGGGTCTGGTTGGATGCTGAGGATGGCCTTCGCGGTCGGTCTTCTGGTGACAGGCCTGTCGGCCTGCGCGTCGCCGCGACCGCCTGGTCCGCCGCCGCCTTCGCCTCCGAACCGCACCAAGGTGACGCCACCGCCGCCGCCGATCGAGGCGATCCGCCCGCGCTACTGAGGGCGTCGCCTGGCTCCCTGCCGAGGTCCCGATGCTGAAATTTCTGGCGATCCTGGTGCTCATGCTGGCGCCGTCTCTGGCGTTCGCTGAGGTCTCGCCGCAGCAGCGGGCGGTCGAGGCGGTGCTCGCCGACAGCGCCGCTGGCTGGAACGCTGGCGATGTCGCGCGCTTCATGGCCAGCTATTCGGACGCGCCGGAAACCAGCTTCGTCACCGAGGAAGGCCTGGTGCGCGGCAAGGCCGCGATGCTGGCCCGCTACAAGGCTAAATATGACTTTGGCGACCCGGCCAAGCGCGGCGTCCTGACCTTCACGTCGGTCGACTTCCGCCTGCTGGATCCGACCCACGCGCTGTACGTGGGCGGGTGGGCGCTGGCCTATCCCAACGGGACCTCAGCCAAGGGATACACCAGCCTGATCATGGCCCTTGAGCCCGGCGGCTGGCGCATCAACGCCGATCACAGCAGCTGAGGGCTTACGGCGCGATCGTCGTCTTGAAGGTCGGCGCCTTACGGTGCTGGGTAGCCTGCTCGTAGGCGTAGCCGAGGTTCAGCAGCAGCTTCTCGCTCCAGGCCGGACCGATGAACGACAGCCCGACCGGCAGGCCTGAAACGTCTCCCATCGGCACGGTCAGGTGCGGATAGCCGGCCACGGCGGGCAGGGTGGTCGAGGAGCCGCCATAGTTGTCGCCGTTCAACGGGTCGATGGTCCAGGCCGGGCCGGTGGTCGGAGCGATGATCGCCACCGCGCCGGTGTCCTTGAGGATTTTGTCGATGCCTTCAGGACCGGCCATGCGCTTGGAGTCGGCCAGAGCCTTCAGGTACTCTGGATCCTCCAGACCCTTGGTCTTCTCGGCCCGCTCGAAGCTTTCCTGGCCAAACCATTCGAACTCCTTCGGGGTCGCCTTGTTGAAGGCGATCACGTCGGCGAGGGTGCGGGTCGGGACCTTCTTGGGATCGGTCGAGGCGAGATAGGCGGCGAGGTCGGCCTTCAGCTCGGTGTAGAGCACCACGCCTTCGGCCCGGCCGATCGGGCCTTCATCGAACTCCTTGACCTCGACCAGGGTCGCGCCCTGCGCCTCCAGGTCCTTCAGCGCGCGTTCGAACACCGCGTCGGTCTTAGGCGAGTAGCCGGTGTAGAAGCGGGCCACGGCCAGCTTGACGCCCTTCAGCGCGGTCTTGGAGAGGCCCGCCGCGTAGTCGGTTTTGCGGGCGTCGGCCTCTTGGGTGGCCGGATCGGCCGGGTCGGAGCCGGCGATGATGGTCAGCACCTTTGCCGCGTCCTCGACCGTCAGGGTCATCGGGCCGGCGGTGTCCTGGCTGTGGCTGATCGGCACGATGTGGGTGCGCGAGACCAGACCCACGGTGGGCTTCAGGCCCACCAGGCCGTTGATCGCCGAGGGGCAGGTGATCGAGCCGTCGGTCTCGGTGCCGATGGCCAGCGGCGCCATGCCCGCCGCCACCGCCGCGCCGGAACCGCTGGACGAGCCGCAGGCGCTGCGGTCCAGGGCGTAGGGATTGCGCACCGTGCCACCCACCGCGCTCCAGCCGCTGATCGAGTGGTTCGAGCGGATATTGGCCCACTCCGACAGGTTGGCCTTGCCCAGGATGACCAGGCCCGCGTCGCGCAGGCGCTTGGCCACCGGCGCGTCACGGCCGGTGACGTTATCCTTCAGCGCCAGCGAGCCGGCCGTGGTGGGCAGGGGATCGGCGCTTTCGATGTTGTCCTTAAGGAGGATCGGAACCCCATGCAGGGTTGAGCGAACCTTGCCGGCCTTGCGTTCGGCGTCGAGCGCCTTGGCGTCGCTGATCGCGTTGGGGTTCGTGGCGATCACGGCGCGCAGAACGGGATTGCGCTGCTGGATCGTCTCCAAGGCGGCTTTGGTCGCCTGTTCGGCCGTCTGGGCCGAGGCGTGTCCTGCAAGCAAGGCGACGGCGGCGGCGCCGGCCAGGATGGCGAACTTGGTCATGAAGCGTTTCCCCCAACGCGGCCGCGACTCCAGCGGCCGAACGGGGCGGAGGATGGGGGCAAAAATCCCCGTTCGCCAAGCGCCAACCGCCTCATTCATCCCTGATCAGACGAAGATCGCCACATTCTGTCGCGCCAGGACCAGCGGGCGGCCCTTGGCGTCCCACAGGTGCATCTCCTGTGTGGAGTAACCATCGCCGATGGTTTCGGCGCGGGTGCGCAGCAGGCGCCAGCCGTCGTCGTCCGCCTCGGGCAATCCGACAATGTCGAGCGACCAGGTCATTGTCGAGATGGGCCCGAACTGCGGGAACAGCGCCATGGCCGGGGGCGGCGGCATGTCGGCCAGGGCCACCAGGGCCGAGATCGAGGTCGCGGCCGTGTCGCGGTGGCGGATCCATAGCAGATACTCCGGCTCACCCCCGGCGAGGGGCCGCGTGCCGCCGGCCTTGCGCACCTCGAACTGTGCGGAAAAGTGCGGCGCGCCCTGCCGGCTTTCGGGGAAGAACAGCTCGCAGGCGCTGGCCGGCGCCACGGGCGGGCAGAGCACTTCCTCGTAGGACAGGGCCGAGGTCCGCGCCGCGCCGAACGTCAGCACGCCATGGGTGGCCACGCCCTGTTCCCCGATCAGGTCGACGGCGACCGACGGCGACGAACAGGGTAGACTTGCCCTGCCGCAGCGGGCGCACCGATATCGCCAGTTCGCCCGCCGCCGGACCGACAAAGGCGAACTGCGCCGAGCGCAGGGGAGGGGCCTCGGGAAAGGCCCGCAAGGCGGCCTCGACGCACAGCGCGCCGCTCAAGCCGCCATAGGTGGTGCGGCCTTGCTTCCAGTCGTCGGAGACGTGGGCGGAAAAGCCGGTTTCGGTGGGGGCGATGGCCGCGACGAGGTCGGTGTAGAGCGTCATGGCGACAGGTTCGTTTTCTTTCGCTACGGAAGTCAAGGGAGGGGTGAAGAAATCCTCCCATGGTGGGGGTGGGGCGCGTGGTTTGCTGACCGCGAGTTCATTTGCATCGCCAGGACGGACGGGTGATGAATCGCGTCGATGATCGCCCTGCTCTCAGCGCTGCTGCTCACTGCATCGGTTCCGTCTGGCTGCGTCTTCGAAGGCGAGCCCCGGCTTTGGACGCAACAGGCCCTGCAGGCCTGGGATCGGCTCGATCACGACCGTATCCGCATGCCGGCGCCGACAACGCCGACATTGATCCTGTTCGACGAGGCCTGCGTCTACCGGTTCACGCCCGCCACGGCCGGCCCGTTTCGCGTTGGCCGGCGAACCTATTTGGTGCAGGCGGAAAGGCACGCGGGCGCGGTTGATCTGCCGGGGGGCGGACAGGTTCCCGCCCGCAAGCTTTCCTTCGCCGCCCCTACGGAAGACGGCGGCATGTTTTTCGTCATGAGCCTGCCGGCGGTGTGGAGGGCGGACAAGGCCGAGGCGCGCGATCCAGAGCGACTGGCCATGGTCGTGTTCATGCACGAGTTCGCGCACACCCAGCAGGGCGGGGGTCTTGGGCGTCGGATCGACGACCTGATCCGACGAGGCCTGCCTGAAGACGCGGACGACGACAGCCTCCAGAAGACCTGGAGCGCTGTTCCGGACTACGTGAAGTCGTATGAGCATGAGCGTGATCTTCTGTACGCGTCGGCAAGGTCTGAAACGTATGAGGTCCGGCGAGCGAAGCTGGATGAGGCCGCCGTCGCCATGGAAACCCGGCGCGCGACCTATCTCGCGGACAAGCCGCTCTGGCGCGAGGCCGACGACGTGTTCCTGACCTTTGAAGGGACGGGGAACTGGGCGGCGTGGGCCTGGCTCACCGATCCCGCCGGCGGGGCCATGGCGCGCGAGGACGCGACCGCATTCGTCCGCGGCGGACGGCGCTGGTGGAGCCAGGATGCCGGACTTGGCGCCATGTTGGCCTTGGGCGGCTTGATGCCGGCGTGGCCAAGCCTAGCTTTCAGCAATCAGGGCGTGACCGTCCGTGAGCTGATCGTCTTGTCTCGACAGGCTAAGGATCAGGCCAAGGATCAGGATTGAGGCTCTGGCGCCGCGCGGCCCCAAAAACGAGACCGCCGCTGCGAACGCCTCCCACAAGGCGTCCGTAACGGCGGTATGGGGTCTCCTGGACCCTCCCGCGCCCCCACATGAACGCGATTGGTCCTAAGGGATAACGCTGTCATGCGGACGTCGACACGTTTCTCCCCTTGGGCGAACCTTCATGTTGCCTTGCCCCGATCGCGCGCTATCTACGCGCCATGGCGCTGCACATCATCAAACTGGTCGTCGGATGCGAGACGATCGAGGATCTCCTGGCTTGGCATAGGACGGGCGAGCCCTGGGTCATGCATACGCGCATGACGCCCAAGCGCATCGACGAGGTGCTGGACGGCGGCTCGTTGTATCGGGTGTTCAAGGGGCAGGTGCTGTGCCGGCAGAAGATCCTGGCCATCGACACCATCGGCTCCGGCGCGACCGCGCGTTGCGAGGTGACGGTGGATCCGCCGATCATCCGGGTGGCCCCGCAGCCGCGCCGGGCGTTTCAGGGCTGGCGCTACCTGAAGCCCGAGGACGCGCCGCCCGATCTAAGCGAAGCGGAGTCCGCTGATCTGCCCGCTGACTTGGCGCGCCAGTTGCGAGAACTCGGCGCCTGGTAACTTGCGCGGGCGCGTTAGTGGAATGGCAACCGATGCGGGTGTTTTCTCTCCATCGAGGGATTGGAGGGGCGACGATGAAATCCGGTTATGCGGCCTTGGGTGTAGCGATGCTGCTCTTGGGCCTTGTCGGCGGACTGCTGCTCGCGCTACGCCCGATCGGCTAGTTTAACCAACCGCCATATTGTCGATCAGGCGGGTCTTGCCCAGCCACGCGGCGACCAGGATTCTGCCGGTCGCGTCACCGATCGGGCCAGGACCCAGTCGCGATAGATCACTCGCTTCGCGCACCTCGACATAGTCGACCTGACCAAAGCCGGCCGCCTTCAGAGCCTCCACCGCCGAGCGCTCAGCCTCGTCGATGCGGGCCCCTTGGGCGACGGCGGCCGCTGCGGCCTTCATCGCCGTCGGCAGAGCCACGGCCGCAGCCCGTTCTTCCGCGGAGAGATAGGCGTTGCGGGAGGAGAGGGCGAGGCCATCCTCGGCCCGCGCCGTCGGCGCGCCGATGATCTCGACGGGGATGTCGAGATCACGCGCCATCCGGCGCACGACCTGTAGTTGCTGGTAGTCCTTCTCGCCGAACACCGCGACGTCGGCCTGCGACTGGATGAACAGCTTGGCGACGACGGTGGCCACACCGCCGAAGAACTGCGGGCGCGCCGCGCCTTCGAGCGGTTCGGAAACGCCTGACACGCTGACCAGCGTCGAGAAGCCGGGCGCGTACATCTCGGTGGCGTTCGGCGCGAACAGCAGGTCGCAACCGACTAAGGCCAGTTTCTCGGCGTCGGCGGCCTCGCCGCGCGGATAAGCGTCGAAGTCCTCGTGCGGGGCGAACTGCTTGGGATTGACGAAGACTGTGGCGATCACGCGCTCTGCGTGCTGTTGGGCCAGACGCACCAGGGACAGGTGGCCCTCGTGCAGGGCGCCCATGGTCGGAACGACCGCCACGCGCTGCCCGGCCGCCTTCCAGGCGCGCACATGCTCGCGCATCTCGGCGACGGTGCGAACGATGATCGGGCTGGTCATTGGGGGCTCCACGCGAACTGGCGAGCGCTTATGGCCTTAGAGATGGGGAAGGTCCACCATCACCGAACGGGAAGGGTGCCGCAGGCTGCGACAATAAGGTCTGTGGATTGAGGCCCTTAGCCCCCTCTGGGGTGGGGAACATCGTGTTAACCTTCGATTAAGAGTCGCTGAGTCGCGACGCAGAGGGACCCAAGCCATGGCCGAAACGCGCGTTATCGTCGTCGGCAACGAGAAGGGCGGCGCTGGCAAGTCGACCATCGCCGTGCACCTCGTCACCGCGTTGCTGTATGGCGGCGCCAAGGTCGCCGTCATCGACCTGGACCTGCGCCAGCGCACCTCGGCGCGGTTCTTCGAGAACCGCCGCGCGTGGTTGGACAACAAGAAGATCGAGCTTCCCGAGCCCCTGGCCCTGAATCTCAGCGACAACGACGTCGCCCTGGCTGAAAGGCCAGAAGAGGAGCAGGTCGCCGGTTTCGAGGCCGCCTTCGCCAAGGCTCAGGCCGAATGCGACTTCATCCTGATCCGCCATCACCCGCATGGCGCACGGCCGCGCGGACCTGGTGGTCACGCCCATGAACGACAGCTTCGTCGACTTCGACATGCTGGGCACGGTCGATCCCGTCAGCCTGGAGCTGACCAAGCCCAGCCTCTACTCGCTGACCGTCTGGGAGGGCCGCAAGCAGCGCGCCCTGTCGGGCCAGCGCCAGGCCATGGACTGGGTGGTGCTGCGCAACCGTCTGGCCACTACCGAGGCGCGTAACCGCAAACGTCTGGAAGATCGCCTCAACGCGCTGGCCAAGCGCGTCGGCTTCCGGATCGGGCCGGGCCTGCGCGACCGAGTGATCTATCGTGAGTTGTTCCCGTTCGGCCTGACCATCGCCGACCTGTCGCCGCAGGTGCGTCCGGTTCCGGTGTCACTGCAGCATCTGGCGGCGCGACAGGAACTGCGCGCCCTGATGCACAGCCTGGGTCTGTCGGCTTATTCCGGCGAGACCATGCTGGCGGCGCAGTAGGTCAGACGGTACATATCGAAGTCAGCGGGCGGCCGGGGAGACCTCGCCGCCCGTTTTCGTTTCTGGAGCGTCGATGATCTATCTGCTGCTGGGCGCGGTCATCATGACCTTCCTGCTATGGCCCCGCGGCCGGACGCTGCTGAAGGGCGACGGCTGGCGGGTCGGGGCCGGAGCGGCGGCGATCGCCGCCTTCGCTGTCGCCGCCTACGCCTCGATCCGCGGCGCGTGGGGTACGGGCATCGTCCTGGGAGTGATCGGCCTTTGGAGCGTGACCGAGGCGCGACGTCGGCCCATCGTGCGCCGCGAGGTGGTGTATCCGCCCAAGCCTGAACTGAGCCTTGCGGAGGCGAGGGCGATCCTGGGTGTCGGCCCCGACGCCAGCCTGGCGGAGGTCAAGGCGGCCTACACCCGCCTGATCCAGATGGCGCATCCCGACAAGGGCGGCACCGAAGGGCTCGCGGCCCAGCTCAACGCGGCGCGGGATCGTTTGATCAAGCCGCGCCGCTAAGCTAGGTTTGACTCATGATCAATCGCGAACGCTTCTGGCGCCGCCGCTCGTCGGGCCAAACCTGCTCGGTATGACGCCCTGAACCCGGTTCAGGACGAGCCGCTACCTGTGGCTCCCGATGTCATTCTTCAGTTCGGACTTTGATCACTCCCATGACGACCCAGACCCCAGAGCGCGCCCAAGACTGGGCCGGCCGCTTTAGCGAGCGCATGAGCCGCGTGCGCGCCAGCGAGATCCGCGAGCTGCTCAAGCTGCTCGACCAGCCCGATATCCTTTCCTTCGCGGGCGGGATCCCCGATCCGGGCCTGTTCCCGGCGGAAGAAATCCAGAAAGGCTACGACGCCATCCTCGCCGATCCCGTGCTGTCGCGTCAGGCGCTGCAGTACTCGGTGAGCGAGGGCTACCTGCCGCTGCGCCAGTGGATCGCCGAGCGCATGACCCGCGACGGCATGCCCTGCGATGCGGACAACATCATGCTCACGGCCGGCTCGCAGCAGGCGCTGGACCTGATCGGCAAGCTTTTCCTGACCAAGGGCGACACGGTGATGGTCGCGCGTCCGACCTATCTGGGCGCGCTGCAGGCCTTCAACGGCTATGAGCCGGCCTATCTGGACCTTCCTGAGACGGCGCTGAGCCAGGGCGTCGACGAGGCGGCCCTGATGGCGGGGCGCGCGCCGCAGCCTCTGGGCTATTTCGTGCCCGACTTCGCCAACCCCACCGGCGTTAGCCTGACCCTGGCCGAGCGCGAGGCGCTGTTGGTCCTGGCGGACAAGTTGGACATGACGCTGGTCGAAGACGCAGCCTATCGCGAGCTTCGCTTCGCCGGCGAGCCGACACCGACCGTTCTGGGGCTGGACATCGCTCGCTCGGGCGGGATCGACGGCGCCCGGACGCTGTTCCTGGGCACCCTGTCCAAGACCCTGTCGCCGGCCTTGCGGATCGGCTGGGTCTGCGGGCCCAAGCCCGTGATCGAGAAGCTGGTGCTGCTCAAGCAGGGCGCTGATCTGCACGTCTCGACCATCAACCAGATGGTCGCCCATCGCGCGGTGAGCGAGGGCTACGACCAACACCTGCACCGCCTGCGCGGCGCCTACGGCGCCAAGGCGCGGGTGATGCTGGCGGCCCTGGAGCGGACCATGCCCGAGGGCGTGAGCTGGTCGCATCCCGAAGGGGGCATGTTCGTCTGGATCGACCTGCCGGAAGGCGTCGATGGCGCGGGTCTGTTGGCGCAGGCCATCGAAGAAGAGCGCGTGGCCTTCGTGCCCGGCGCGCCGTTCTTCGCCGAAAAGCAGACGACCAATGCGATCCGGCTCAGCTACTCGCTGCCGACCGACGCGCAGATCGAGGAGGGCGTGCAGCGCCTGGCGCGGCTGGTCGGGAAGGCGATCACCGCAGCCAAATAGCCGTGTCATCTCGGCCGGCGTGGCCGAGCCGGGAGCCAAGAGGGGCGCGCTGCACTTGCCCCTGGGGCCCGGCTCTACGCTGCGCTACGCTCGGGATGACACAAGGTAGATTGGGTAAGCGTCCGCCTACGGCTTCAGCACCATGCAGGGCATGCGCTTGGCCTTGAGGGCTGCGCAGGCCTCGCGGGCGGCCTCGTTGGTCATGCCCTGGAACTGCGCCCGGAACATGCCGCCGGCCCCTTCCACGGCGCCCTCGGCGTTGCTGACCAGCTTGGTGATCCGGCCGCGCACCAGCTTCAGCTGCTCGTTAGCCAGTGACTTCGAGCGGAAGGCGCCGACCTGAACGCCCCATTCGCCCTTGGGTTTCTTCACCGCCTTAACCGGCGTCACCGCCTGGGCGCCGCGCAGGGTGGGGGAGACCTTCACGGGCGCGGAACGGGGGTTCTCGGTGAGGACGATGCTGAGGCCGGCCTGCTCGCCGTCGCCTTGCTCGGCCGACGGACGCTCGACCGGGCCCGACGGTTCATCTTCATAGATGTTGGCTGCGATGGTGGTGCGCTCCCCGCGCGACCGGCGCTTGATGACGTCGAAGCCGGTCAGCAGCAGGTCTTCCATGTTGTTATCGCGCCAGGCGGTCGAGGGGCCGCCCAGCACTACGGCGATCAGGCGGCGGCCATCGCGCACGGCCGAGCCGGCCAGGTTGAAGCCCGAGGCGTTAGTGTAGCCCGTCTTCAGGCCATCAAACCCTTCCATGCTGTCCAGCAGGCGGTTGTGACCCTTGATGTAGTTGCCCCGGAAGTAGAAGCCTTTCACCGAGAAGTAGCTGTAGTACTGGGGGAAGTCGCGCATCGTGGCGCGCGACAGGATGGCCAGGTCGCGGGCGGTCGAGATCTGCCGGCTGTCGGGCAGGCCCGAAGCGTTCACGAAGCGGGTGTTGCGCATGCCCAACTCCTGGCCCCGCAGGGTCATCAGGGCCGCGAAACGCGACTCGCTGCCGGCCAGTCGCTCGGCCATGGCGGTCGCGACATCGTTGGCCGACTTGACCGTCATGGCCTTGATGGCCTCGTCGACGGTCATGCTTTCGCCGGGGCGCAGGCCAATCTTGGTCGGAGCCTGGGCGGCGGCGCGTGGCGACATCACGATCTGATCCGTCAGCTTCAGGCGACCTTCGCTCAAGGCCTCGAAGGTGAGGTAAAGCGTCATGACCTTGGTGACGGAAGCTGGATAGCGCGGGCTGTCGCCGCGCTTGTCGTAGAGGACTTCGCCCGAATTAGCGTCGATGACGATGGCCGCGTACTTCGGCTCCGAGGCGTTCAATTGCAGATAGGGAACGGCGGCCGAAGCGGTCGACGGCGCGACTACGCCAGCCAGGCACGTCAAGGCCAGACCAGCGGCGGCGAGCAGGGAACGGGCGGAGGTAAGCCTGGCGAACATGGAGCGACGTCCGTCATTTGAACTGGAAGCGGTTCCGCACCGCCACACGCGTAGAGCCTACCATGATGGATGCGGTGTTTCGCCAAAGTAAACAACTGGTGAGCGATCTTGCCGCGCACGCGGAAAAATGAGGCGCGCGGCGCCCATGCTGTAGCTTGCCGTTAGGTTATGGTGCGGTGCACAAAATCCTTGACTGCTGCACTGCAACATGGCAAACCGGCGTTGTTCCAAGCGCAGAGGGACGAGTTGCAGTTCGCCCTTCCGCCCCGCCCCATTTCCTCCCCAGGAGACTTCCCATGGCCGCCGCCGAAACCATGAAGACCACCGTCGAGCAGATGACCACCGCCTCGAACCAAGCGTTCAAGGAAGGCGTCGAGAAGTCGCTGGCCGCGCTGGCCGAAGCCAACACCCACTCGAAGAAGAACCTGGAAGCGGTCGTCGCGTCGGTGACCGCCGCCACCAAGGGCGCTGAAGCCCTGGGCGCCCAGACCTTCGCCTACTCGAAGAAGGCCGCCGAAGACCAAGTCGCCGCCGCCAAGTCGCTGGCCGCCGCCAAGAGCGTTCAGGAAGCCGTCGAACTGCAGACCGCCTGGGCCAAGTCGGCTCTGGAAGCCTACATCGCCCAGGTCAGCAAGGCCTCGGAGATCGTCTCGGCCTCGATCAAGGACTCGGTGAAGCCGCTGAACGAGCGCGTCAGCGCCGCCGTCGAAAAGTTCCAGGCCGCCCGCTAAGGCCTGTTTCGGGAGCGCCCGTCGGCGCTTCCGCGACACCAGAACTTGAAAGGCCCGGATCGCAAGGTTCGGGCCTTTTCTGCTTGGGCGCTTTGCGCTGCAAGCCCTGTGCGGCTTAGGCCTTTTGCCGACCGGTCCGGCGCGGTAAGCATGCCTCCATAAACCTGAGTGGAGCGCGTGCATGTCGACCGTTGAGGACCGCCTGAAGGCCATGGGCGTGGAGCTGCCGCAGCCGGTGGCGCCGGTGGCCAACTATGTGCCGTTCGTTCGCGCTGGGAATTTGGTTCACATTTCGGGTCAGATCTCGGTCGCCGCCGACGGTGGGATCAAGGGCACGGTCGGCGTCGACGTCGATCTGGAGACCGCCCAGAAGGCCGCACGCCTTTGCGGGATCAACCTTCTGGCCCAGATGAAAGCCGCCTGCGACGGCGACCTCGAGCGCGTCGTCCGGGTGGCCAAGCTGGGCGGCTTTGTGCAGGCCGGTCCTGATTTCATCGATATCCCCAAGGTCATCAACGGTTGTTCCGACCTGATGGTCGAGGCTTTGGGCGACAAGGGGCGTCACGCCCGCTCGGCGGTCGGGGTCTATAAGCTGCCCCTCGGCTTTGCGGTCGAGGTCGACGCAGTGGTGGAGATCGCCTGATGCCCAGGCGCGAACGCCCTCCGATTGAGACCTTCGGAGCGGCGTGGGGCGCGCTGTTTGATCGACCGATCGCCCATCGCGGTCTGTGGACCCGCGACGGCGCGCCGGAGAACTCTCTGGGCGCCTTCCAGGCCGCGTGCGTTCATGACTATGGGATCGAGTTGGATGTCCAACTGACCGCAGACGGCGAGGCCGTCGTGTTCCATGACGAGCGGCTGGAGCGGATGACCGGCGTCGAGGGCCGCGTGCGCGATCATACCGCCGCTGAGCTGGGCGCCATGACCCTGAAGGGGACGGACGAGACCATTCCGACCCTGGCCGAGGCCCTGACCGTGATCGGCCATCGCGCGATGATCCACATCGAGCTGAAGACCCCGTTCGGCGAGGTGGGGGCGCTGGAAAAGCGGGTGTCCGAGGTCCTGATCGACCACAATGGCCCAACCGCCATCATCGGTTTCAATCCCTATTCTCACGCCTGGTTCGCCGACCACCATCCGCAGATCCTGCGGGGCCTCGACAGCTACGGCTGGAACGACGAGGGCGCGCGTCACATCGCCCCCGAGATTCGCAAGGCGATGGCCGCCTTGGAGCACGTCGAGATCGCACGGCCGGACTTCCTGGCCTTGGGCTTGGACATGCTGCCCAGCCCCAAGGCCGACGCGCTTCGCGCCAAGGGCATGCCGGTCATCGCCTGGACGGTCCGGAAGCCCGAGCAATGGGACGCGGTGAAGGATCACTGCGACAACCTGATCTTCGAGGGTTTCCACGCGTGATGGCGGGTCCCATCGGGATCCAGTCGGCGGTCCGCGTCCATCGGTCGAT